>QKCE01000194.1 GCA_003245785.1 Spirochaetales bacterium
ACCCGCAGAACTGAAGACGGACCTCACTTTGCCATCCGGTTTGATATTTGAAATACAAGTAAGGACAATTTTACAGGACGCATGGGCAGAAGTAGAGCATGAACTGGTATATAAATCCGAATTTTCTCCTTTCGATTTACCGTTAAAGAGAAAACTGGCATCGATCAACGCGAGTCTCAGCCTTGCCGATATAATATTTCAGGAAATAAGGGACTACCAGAACAAGTTGAACCGGGAACTCGATCAACGGCGCGGGCAATTTTATCAAAAGGCCGATACGGAGTCGGACGAGAATATTTTTTTGGCCGTATCGCAGGCCGGACTGGACGAAGAGGAGCTGGACGATATTCATCCCTACGTCCAGGGGACCATCGATGACATGATATTGAGTGCTATTGAGGCCCATAACAAAGGGGATCTTCCCAAGGCGGTCTCGATATATACGAGGATTATCGACGCTGAGCCCAACGATACCGTTCTCTCCGTGATGTACAAGCACAGGGGGATGGCATATTTTGCCCAGTCCAAATATCAGGAGGCGCTTCGCGATTTCGAACTCAGCGCGAAACATAAACCCGATAATTTCAGGTCGTATTATTATATCGGGATCGTGTTATGCGTATTGGGGAAGGACGAGGAAGCCATACAGGAATTTTCCCGTTCCCTGGAGCTTAATTTGTTTCAGCCCTACGTGTATTACCGTCGCGCCCAATCCTATTTCCATTTATCCATGTATTTTGACGCCCTAAAGGATCTGGACCGCGCGGTATCCCTGGGTTTCGACAAGGAAGAGGGAAGGGTATTGAGAATGATGATAACGAAAAAAATCGATATTTAGCATCGCCCTTGACATTTCCCGCGAGCTTTGGTATATATTCTCTCGTCGATTGGGGCTTAGCTTTGAAAGACACCTTGTCTCCTTCGTCTAGTGGTTAGGACATCGGGTTTTCATCCCGACAACAGGGGTTCAATTCCCCTAGGAGATGCTATTGGTAAGGACTTGGGTCCTTACCTTTTTTTTTACCCGCTGGGGAGAGCAATGAGCGAAGCCAAGTCGTATTTTACCGATGAGGTCGCGGAGCTGATACGTGTCGCGATCAGCGAGGCGGGCGGCAACGAAGTCTTCGTCACCGGCAATGTGGACAGAAACGGCACGGTATGCGAAGCCCGAGTCTCCGCCAGGGGGCATCGTACCGCCGTGCCCGTAATCGATTCGGCGGTGGAAAGCGCCGAGGTCTTGATCCATAACCATCCGTCCGGACGGCTCGAGCCCAGCGATGCCGACCTCTCAATCGCCTCGAGGGTAGCGGAGGCGGGGTTGGGATTTTATATCGTCGACAACGACGTCAGCCGCGTGTACGTGGTGGTCGAGCCGGTTCCCTTGAAGGAAAAACTTCCCGTCGAGGAGTCGGAAATCGCCGAATTGCTCGGCGAGGATGGGCCTCTTTCCGAATTGAACCCCAATTACGAGCCCCGGGACTCCCAAATTACCCTTTCCATGAACGTCGCCCGGGCCTTCAACGGTTCCGCGATCGGCGTGTATGAGGCCGGGACCGGGGTAGGCAAGAGCTATGCGTACTTGATACCGGCGGCGCTATGGGCGCTGAGGAACGACGATCGGATCGTGATTTCCACCGCGACGATAAACCTCCAGCAACAACTCATGAACAACGATATTCCCACGGTCCGCAAGATAGTCGGGGTAGATTTCAAGGCAGTCCTCATGAAAGGCAGGCAGAATTACCTGTGCCTGCGGCGTTACGCCGAAGCGGTTCGCGAACGGGACCTTTTCGAGGACGAGGCGGAAGAGCTTGCCACGATCGGCGAATGGGCCGAAACGACGGCGGACGGCAGCAGGTCGGACCTTTCGTTCATGCCCAAGGAATCGGTCTGGTCGCGTATTTGTTCCGAATCCGACGCGTGCATGGGAGTCCGTTGCGCGGACCATGAAAGGTGTTTCGTAATGCGGGTGCGAAAGGAAGCGGCCTCGGCCTCAATCCTGTTGGTTAACCACCATCTCCTTTTCGCGGACCTGGAAGCGCGCATGGGCGGTGTGGGTTATGATGACACCGCGGTTCTCCCGCCGTTTCACCATATCGTTTTTGACGAGGCCCACGCGATCGAAGACGCCGCTACCAGCTTCTTCTCCGAATATTTTACCCGTTTCAAGCTGATCAAGCAGCTTTCGATACTTTACAGGGTTCGCCGCGGCGCCGTCGCGGGACATCTTCTGGCACTTGAACGCCTCTCTTCCGCGTCCGGCGAGGTTCAGAACGCCATGGCGGCGAGCAATGGAATAAAGGACGCGTATACTGTCTTGGAAGACGCGGCCCTGTTGCTGCTCGGCGGAGAAGGCTCCTGGAGGCTTTCCGACGCGACCGCATCGGGCGCGGTCGGCGTTTTGGAGGCCATGGGCTTCTTGCGAAAAAAAATCGCGGAGTTCACCGGGGTCGTGCGCGAGGTCCTGGAGGGCGTCGCCGAAGAGGACCAGAACGACCCCGTCGTGTGGGAATCCAAATTTGCGTTGAGGAGGCTCGAGTTCGCGGGGTCCCTTTGCCTTAATTTCACCGAATGGGCCGAGCGCAGGGAATCGGTTTTCTGGATGGAAAGGCTGCGTCAGCGGGATGGCGTTCCCTATCCGCGATTCGTCCAAACGCCCCTCTCCGTCGCGCCCATGATGCGCGAAGGGGTGTTTGAGCCTTTCAGTACGGTGGTATGCACTTCCGCGACCCTGCGGATAGGAAAACGATTCGATTATTGGCTGCATCGCATCGGTCTCGACCTGGTCGAGGAAGAACGCTTTTGTTCCGGCGTACATGAGTCCCCGTTTCCTTATCGGACCAACGTATTATTTTCGATACCGACCGACAGTCCCCTGCCGGAGGAACCGGGCTTCCAGGAATGGGTCCAAACCGCGGTGGTGTCGCTTTTGCAAGCCTCGGCGGGCCACGCCCTGGTATTGTTTACGTCCTACGAAGCCCTGCGTGGCGCTTGCGCGGTTGCCAGAGAAGCCTTGTCGCCCTTGGGCATCACGGTGCTCAAACAGGGCGATGACGACCGGGCGAGGCTGCTGGAATCCTTTAAGTCCGACGAGGAAAGCGTCTTGTTCGCGACGGATTCCTTCTGGGAAGGGGTGGACGCCCCTGGCGACGCCCTTTTGCACGTGATTATCACGAAATTGCCCTTCCGGGTACCGAGCGATCCCGTTCACGCGGCCCGTTCCGAGGCGATCGAAGCCTCGGGCGGGAATTCCTTCATGGAATTGAGCCTTCCGGAAGCCGTCGTGCGTTTCCGGCAGGGATTCGGGCGCCTTATGCGTAGAAAGACGGACAAAGGCGCGGTAACGGTACTTGACCGCCGGATTCTCGCGAAACGTTACGGTCGCATCTTTATTGAAAGCATACCCGAAACGCGGCAATGTTTTGAGCCGCTCGCCGAAGTGCTCCCAAGGGTAGAGCGTTTTCTGTATAATTGAGGGGGAGGACAGCGCATGAATATCGTAATCACCATCGCGGCCATAGGGCTGTCGCTGGTTTGGAAGGGAATCGTGAACCGTGTGGCGTATGTCTTCAGTCGGGGCTGGAACCTCAGGGTAAACAAGACCATCATGGTCGGCACTTCACGGCGGATTTTCGCGGTTTTCGCGACCTATATGGATTTTCGCTTCACGGGCGACATGAATTCCCTCGAGACCCTGCCGGGTCAATACGTCGCGATATCGAACCATCAAAGCCTTTTCGATATCCCCTTGTTCAACCGGTATATCCCCAACGGGCGGCTTCGATTCGTGGCGAAAGCCGAGCTCGGGCGGCACATCCCGATCGTGTCTCTTATGCTGCGCTCGGGGGGACATTGCCTCGTGCCGCGCACCGGCGGCGGCGCGCTGGCAATGCGCGAAATGGATCGATTCGCCGAGCGAGTCTCGCAAAACGGCTGGATACCGGTCATATTTCCCGAGGGGACCCGTTCTGCGGACGGGAACGTGGGAAAATTCCATGCTGCCGGATTTCGGCGTTTCACCGAACGTTGCCCTTTGCCGGTCGCCGTATTCGCGATTGACGGGGGATGGAAAATATCCAAATTGAGCGATATGGCGAAAACCATGAGGGGCGGGCGATACCGCATCAAGTTACTTAAAGTCTATGACGCGCCCCGGAACAAGGCGGAACAGGTGCGGATTTTGGAAGAGGGAAGGGCGCTCATCGAGGCGCAACTCGACGAGTGGCGCGCATAAGCCGGGGAAATGGCCCAAAAAAAAAGGGGGCTTTCCGGCAATTCCGGAAGCCCCTTTCTCGTGGCCTTGTTTAAGGCGGTGCTTATTTGAAGTCCTTCGGACGGCGTTCAGTGCGCTTGCACTTGGAGCATTCCGCAACATTCTTCAGTTTTCCGCTTTCAAACAGGGTTTTCATTACGACTTCGCCGCCACAGCTACAAACGAACTTGTGCGTTGTAACCGAGGTACGAGAGTTCTTACTGGCTCCACCCATGTGCATTCTCCTGGAAACAAAGTTAAAAGAAAGATATAGAAAAGAGCCCGTCGTGTCAAGTAAATGAGGGGATTGGGGCAAAAAAAAGAGCCGTTTGTATTGACTCGACTCGCGAGATTTGCTATTGTAGTCGCACAAGTTTATATGGGGGTCCCCTTTGGCAGTAAAGAATGCATCTGCAGTCAAAAGACACAAGCAGAGTGAAGTACGGCGGATCAGGAACAAGGCCGTTAAGAGTTCCGTGCGCACCAGCGCCAAAAAATATGTCACGAGCGTCCAGTCCAAGGATTCGGCAGCCGCCGAAACCCTGCTCCGGGCTCTGACCAAGGAGCTCGACACCGCCGCGCGCAAGGGCATTATTGCCAAGAATGCCGCCGCGCGCAAGAAATCTCGCATGCAGAAGCTGTTCAACGCGTCGTTCGCCGCGAACTGATTCCGCGCGATCTTTCGCTTCCTGTATGAGAACCGCAACGACTTAACGGTCGGTTGCGGTTTTTTTTTCTTAACATACGCTCCGTTTTATGATAGGATGTTCTGACAGGGGAAAGGTTACGTATGGAGAAAAAGCAAACAAAAAGCGAGCTTGTCGAGAAGATTTACGAACGTACCGGATGCGAACTGAAAGATATTCGTTCCGTGATCGATCAATTTCTTGACGAAATAAAAAATGCCCTTGAGAACGACCAATCAGTGGAGCTTCGCGGGTTCGGAACCTTCGAAATTCGTGACCGAAAAGGGCGTGAAAAGGCGCGCAACCCCAAAACCGGCGAAACCGTGCGCGTCAAGGACCATGCAGTCGTCGCCTTTCGCGCCGGAAAAGACCTCAAGAACAGCGTATGGGATATTCCGGTGAAAAGAAATCCCGGGGAGTCCGATCGTTGAATTCCGGAAAAGTAAAAATAGACGGGGTTAAAGCCTTTTTTGTTAACGTAGCCTTACTGTGTCTGTCCGTTTTATTCTTCGCATTACCGCAACCAAACCTTTTATCCCTCAAGGGATTCCCGATTTTTGCCTATATCGCCTTCGTTCCCCTTTTTATACTGGTCAGAAGGGTTTCTTTCCGGGCTTCGTTCCTTTGGGGCGGCTTTTACGGGATGCTTTCCTACTGCGTTTTCACCTATTGGCTTGGCGTTTTTCATCCCCTCGCGCTCTACGTGATCGCGACCCTTTACTTTATTTACCTGTTGCTTACGTTACCGATATTGAAACTCGCAGACTCGCTTTTCCCGAAATACGGATTCATCGTGCAATGGCTCGTGTGGTGCGGCTACGATTACCTGAAGACCCTCGGGTTTAACGGCTACTCCTACGGCGTAATCGGGTACTCCCAATGGAGCTGGCCCATCGTCATCCAAATAGCTTCGGTGTTCGGCGTCTGGGGCCTTAGCGCCCTCGTGAGCTATCCTTCCGCCTGGATAGCCGCGGGAATTAAAAACGCCGCTCACCGCCCCGTACGGGAATGGTTCTCGGACTTTCCCCGGCATCTTCGCGAGCGCTGGCTGTCCGGCGCCCTCTGGGTGGTCGCGCTGGCCGGTACACTGATATTCGGCGTGATTTCCCCGATCGATTATTCCGCCGCCCCGAAGGCGCGCGTCGCCCTGATCCAGCCGGACAGCGATCCCTGGAAGGGCGGAATTAATTCGTACAGGCGGGACTTTGATACCCTGTCCCGACTGTCCGATGCCGCCCTCGCGGAAGATCCGTCCATTTCCTTCGTGGTATGGCCGGAAACTGCGTTTATTCCCCGAATCGATTGGCATTACCGGTATCGGGAGGACCAGGATTCGGCGGAACTCGTGCTCCGGCTCCTCGATTACCTCGACTCCAAGCCCGTTCCCTTCGTGCTCGGCAACGACGACGCGGTCAAAGCCCGCTCGGAAGATAATGACGAGGATCGGGTGGATTATAACGCCGTGTTCCTGTTCGAGCCGGGAAAGAACGTAAAGCCTCCGACCCCGGAAGTATACCGCAAGATCCATTTGGTTCCCTTTACGGAACATTTCCCGTACCGGAAAATCTTTCCCTGGGTATACGACCTTCTCGTGGCAACGGACACGCATTTTTGGGCCACCGGTAGCGAATACAAGGTTTTCGAGGTCGACGGCCTCAAATTCTCCACCCCGATCTGTTTCGAGGATACCTTCGGCTACCTTTCACGCGAATTCGTGAATGCGGGGGCGCGGGCGATCGTGAATCTCACGAATGACGCCTGGGCCCATAGCGAGCCGTGCCAGTGGCAGCATATGAGCATGGCCATTTTTCGTGCCGTCGAAAACCGCGTACCTCTGGTGCGCGCAACTGCCTCGGGACAAACCTGTATAGTAGACCCGAACGGCGAAATACTGGCGATGGCCGACCCCTTCACCCAGACTTGGCTTACCGGCGATATACCGGTACTTCCCGAGAAGGGAAAAACGTTGTATCGTATATGGGGAGATCTCTGGGGGAAACTCTTCGCCCTGGCCGCCGCGATTATCGTCGCCTATGGGCTGATTCGTGATATGCTTCGAAAACGGAAAAATTAGGCAGGATTGGATATGGAAACGAGAAAGAAAATACTGATAGTCGACGACGAGCAGATAAACGTCGAGTTCTTCGATCTGATGCTTTCGAAACTGGGTTTTGTCGTCGAAAAAGCGGCCAACGGACGCGAGGCCCTCGACAAGGTCAAGGAATTTACGCCCGATCTGATCATGCTCGACAATATCATGCCGAAAATGTCCGGTTGGGAAGTGACTCGAATCCTGAAAAACGATCCCGAATACGCCGAATGGCATGACGTTCCAATAATCATGTTCTCGGCGATGGACGACGTGAAGGACAAGATCGAGGGATTCGAGCTCGGCGTGGACGACTATATCACGAAACCCTTCAATTTTTCCGAGGTTTTGGCCCGCCTTCGCTCCGTTCTAAGAAACCACGAACTGATCGATCAGCTCAAAAAAAGGGAATCGAGGATCGCCTTGCAGGAACAGCTGAACGAAAAACTGCTCGCCTACGTGGAACTCGTGTCCGAGCAGTTCCTGACGCTCTGCAATAATACAGCGACCTCCCAGGACCCGGAGTTTACGAAGGGCGTAGAAGCGTGCCAACTGGAATATACTCGCCTGCAGCATAAGATTACCGAGCTTCAGGAAGAGGCGAAGAAACTCAAGAGCCGCGAGATCGCGGTCGCGTCGCTCGAAAACGAGCTTCGCAAGGCATATAGCGAGTAAGAAAATGTTGAGCGAGGGTAAGAAACAAGCCCTGGAACTCTTCGCGAAGGGCAGAAAACTTTACAAATTGATGCGTTTTGACGAAGCGAAAACCGCTTTTCTCGCGGCGCTCGAGGCAGACCCTGCGGACTCTCCCTCTCGGGTATACGCCGAAAGATGCACGTGGTATTTGGAAAATCCGCCCCCGGAAGACTGGGACGGCGTATTCACGATGACGACTAAATAGGTAGTGCGATGGCTCGTTTTAAGGAAAAGGTCAAAGAGCGAAATTTGACGATATTGGGCGAAAAGACCCGTTTTTCCGGTACCTTGAAATTTACCGAAGACCTGCATATCGCGGGAAAATTCGAGGGAACCATTGACGCGGAAGGAATTCTTCTGGTACGTAAAGGCGCGATCTGCAAGGCGGATTACGTTCGCGCCGCCTCCATCGTGGTCGAAGGAGTGGTTCACGGGGATCTTACCGCGGGCGACCGAGTGGACATGCACGCGGGAAGTTCGGTACACGGAAACGTTACCGCGTCCCGCCTGAAAATTGCCGACGGCGTGGATTTCGAGGGATCGGTAGAAATGATCCGCGCAAACCAGGACGGCTTTGACCTGTTTTCCTCCCGTGCGGATATTTTAAAGAATCAGCTTTCCCGCGAGACGACCTGATCCATGGGATTCCCCGCGACCGGCAATCGCCGCCGAGGCGCGGCGGGATTGATCGCGCGTCTTTCGAGGGGCGGGCTGAAAATAGTTACCGCCGAGTCCCTGACGGCGGGCTTGATAGCCTCGGCGATCGCGGAGGTACCCGGAGCCTCAGCCGTCCTTTGGGGAGGGTTCGTATGTTATGATCCGGGCGCGAAGGCGTCCGTTCTGGGCGTCAGGGCGGATACGCTCGGGACCCGGGGCGTGGTGAGTCCCGAGACGGCGAGGGAAATGGCCGAGGGTGCGCTCGCGGCTTCTGGGGCGGATGTCGCCGTCGCCGTAACCGGCGTCGCGGGTCCGGGAAGGAACGCGGCCGATCCTCCGGTCGGAACGGTCGATATAGCCGTGTCGTTACGGGGTGCGGGCGGAATCGTCAAGACCGCAACCAAACGGTTACGCCTTCGTGGCGGAAGGCGTAGCGTCCGCGCGAAAACGGCCAAGGCCGCGCTGGACTTCGCGATCGATTGTCTTGACAGGCCGTAACCTCATGGTTATAATTTTTATTGTGACCGGCGATTCATATGCCCGGTCTTACCGTTATACGAATCCTTTTATTTGGTAAATCAGAACATTTTAATGTCTTTACTGCAAAAGTCCTGTAAATTTACATTGGAGATACCTCATGGCACCAATCAAGAGACGCCGCGCCGCGGATTCCGCGGAAGGCGAGGCTCAAGTAATGCCTGATCAAGGCCAGCTCGATCTCGGTCATTCCGATCAGGCTTCCGGATCCGAACAGTCAAGTACCGGCGAGGCGGCGAGTACCCCGCAACCTGCCGAAGTTAAGGCGCAAGAACCCGGTATGCCAGAAGAACCAAGAAACGGTCCGCATCAGAACGGCGCGCCGGAACAAGTCGAAAAGAGAGTGGTGGTTCGGCCCAGGGTCCGCCGAAAGGATGGCAACCCCGATTCCGGCGATTCCGGAAACGGGGGCGGCCATGAGTTCCGGCAGAACAGGCGCTTTCGCGACGGTAACCAGGACGGCGGGCAAGGACGGCAAAACCGTAACCAGCGCCAGGGCCGCGATCGCGCGAACCGGGAAAACCGGGACGAATACATTCCCAATTTCAAGAATATGGACGAGCTTCCCGATCAGGAATCCGCCCGGGATAACGAAAACAAACCCCGCCTGACGATCAACGAACTTACACGGATGGGCATGCATACCCTCCGCGACCTGGCGACCCAATACGGCATTCCCCACGACGACATGGTCGCGATGAAAAAGCAGGAAATCATCTTCCAGATTCTCAAGGCCCATACCGAGCACGGCGGGATAATTTTCGCCTCCGGTTCCCTTGAGATCCTGCCCGACGGGTACGGGTTCCTGCGTTCCCCGCAGAACAGCTACCTGCCCGGACCGGACGATATTTATATTTCCCCGAGCCAAATACGCCTTTTCAACCTGAAAACCGGCGATACGGTATACGGGCAAATCCGTTCACCGAAGGAAGGCGAGCGTTTCTTCGCGCTTCTCCGGGTGGAGACCGTGAACTTCGACGAGGTCGCGGCGGCCCAAAGCCGAATTCCCTTCGACAACCTTACGCCGCTCTATCCGGACGAAAAGTTTAACCTGGAAACCACTACGGAGGAAATCTCCACCAGGATCATGAACCTTTTCTGCCCGATCGGAAAGGGCCAGCGGGCGCTTATCGTCGCGCCTCCCCGTACCGGTAAAACCATTCTCATGCAAAGGATCGCCAACGCGATCACCGCGAACCATCCCGAGGTTTACCTTATCGTCCTTCTTATCGACGAACGGCCGGAAGAAGTAACCGACATGGAGCGGACCGTCAAGGCGGAGGTAATATCCTCGACCTTCGACGAACAGGCCACGCGCCACGTGCAGGTCGCGGAGATGGTACTCGAGAAGGCGCGGCGCCTGGTCGAGCACAAGCGCGACGTCGTAATCCTCCTCGACTCGATTACCCGCCTCGCCCGGGCTTACAACCAGACCGTGCCGACCTCGGGCAAGGTGCTTTCGGGAGGCGTCGACTCGAACGCCCTGCACAAGCCGAAGCGCTTTTTCGGCGCCGCGCGCAACGTGGAGGAGGGCGGAAGCCTCACGATCATCGCGACCGCCCTGATCGAGACGGGCAGCCGCATGGACGAGGTCATTTTCGAGGAATTCAAGGGCACCGGCAACATGGAAATCAACCTCGACCGGAAACTTTCCGACCGTCGCCTTTTCCCCGCCGTGAGCATCAAGAAGTCCGGTACCCGAAAAGAGGAACTCCTCCTTACCGAGGAGGAAATGCAGAAAATTTGGGTGCTTCGCAAGGTAATAAACCCCATGGATGACACGGAAATAATGGAACTCCTTATTGACAGAATGAGGAAATCCAAGAATAATGAGGCGTTTCTTCGGTCCATGAATACCGGCTCCGCCGGTATGGACTGAAAAGATAGAGGGGTCGGCCTTCGGGTCGGCTTAAGTCCCTAAAGAAACCGGTGGGTTCGCGAAACGTCTTGAGGCGTCCCAAAAAACCCATTGCTGACGCGAAAACGGGTCCGTGAGACCCGCGGCGAAAAGCTTATTTTCGCGGAGCCTGGTACGACCGAAGGTCTATCCCGGGTGAGTTTATTAGGGACATCCAGTTTTGGAGGACACCATGAAAGAAGGTATTCACCCCACGTACGAACCCACCAAGATCAAGTGCGTGTGCGGAAACGAGATCGAGACCCGCTCGACCGTGAAGAACATCAACGTTGAAATCTGCTCCGCTTGCCACCCGTTCTTTACCGGCAAGCAGAAGCTCGTCGATACCGCGGGACGCATCGATCGCTTCAACAAGCGCTACAACATCAAGCAGTAATCGCGACCGTGCTAAAGGAAACCGCCCTCTTTGGGGCGGTTTTTTTTTGATCCGTATCCCAACCATGCGTGGTATAGTACCCCTATGGAAAAACGACGATACAGCTACGGAAGCCATAAAAGCCTTTTAAAGCGGGCGAGACAGGCTGCCTTCAGGTTTTGCGTGTACGGCGCGCTTTTCCTGGCCGCCGCCGTGTCATACGTGCCCGTTACGAGGCTCGCGACTGCTTTCCCGGGCCTTCGATGGCTCTTTGCGGCGAACAGGATAACCGATCCCCGACTCGATCTCGCGTCGTTTTCGACTCTCCCCGTACAGGCCCTTTTCGGCAAGGCGAGCCTCTGGCTGTTCATTGTCTTCGGCGCCATTTCGCTGTTCGCCCTTGAACCGGCCCATCACCGCATGAAGGCCAAGGGCGTGCCGCTTTTTGCTCGCGGAATCGCGTACGCGGCCATGTTTATCCTTCTAGAATGCGTCGCCGGATGGGCGCTCAGGCTCATGACCGGTTACGATATTTGGGCGTATACGGGTCCCGCGACGTTCTTCCGTTACTCGAGCTTCGCCATGACGCCGATCTGGTTCGCGGCGGCCCTGATTGCCGAGAATCTGGTAAACCTGGTGGAGAGCCTCGACTCCATAAAATCGATAGCGTACGGTTTGGACGGCGATGTATCGGGACCGAGAAACAAGATAGTGGTAATCAGCGACGTCCATATCGGCCCACGGGGCAAGGACGGTAGCGGGGCTGGCTGGTTCTACGGGCTTTACGAGGCATGGTTCGCCGTGATTCTCGGAAAAGTCGCGGTGGATCGCCGCGTCAGGGAACTCGTTTTCGCGGGCGATCTCTTCGACACATGGCTGTATCCGCCCGAAAACCCGCCGGAATCGGTTGGCACCATCGTCGAGGCCTGGAAAGAATCCCTTTTTATGCCGGCGTTGCTGAAATGCCTGAAACGGCTGGATGCCGTGTGGTACATACCGGGAAATCATGACATGCACGTGAAGGAAAGGGACCTCGGGGCGTTATCATCCGGGGAAAAGAAACTACGGCTCGCCACGCCGGAAGAATTCGCCCGGGAACACAGGCTGGCATCGGGCGCGATCCTCGAGGTTTCCCACGGTCACGAGGCGGATTTTTTCAACGCGCCGGACCGCTCCGAAGACGCCCTCCAGGGTTTGCCCTTCGGATATTTCGTGTCGCGGATTTTCTCGGCCACGAAGGAGACCATGGATATAAGGACGGCCCTGTTCGGCGCGTACATCGGGGTGGCGCGGGCCAGGCTCGGTCCCAGAAGGGACGAAAGTTCCAGGGACAGGGCAGGGCGGCTTTTCGTGACCCTCACGGTAAATATCCTCGTGGCTTGGGCAAACCGGAAACGGGGGACGGGTCAGCCGAAGCTGGGAAATTTAACCGTAATCCGCATGCCCGAAGGGTATCGCGACGTGACGATCGGGGAAATTAAGAGACATTACGGGTCCCTCTTCCCGGAATGGCTCTCCACGAGGAATACCTGGCTCTTCGCGACGGCT
>QKCE01000147.1 GCA_003245785.1 Spirochaetales bacterium
CCCGCTCTCGGGCCTTTTTCAGTCCAGGGAGAAGTCGTAGATCCCGGCCCAGCCCGAGAAGGCCGCCGGGTCCCTCGCCTTGCGCTCGATAAGCCTTGCGCATCGGCGTACGTAGAAGGCCAGGACGGGATCCGCGTCCCGGATTCCCGCGTCCCGCAGGGTGTCAGCCTCGATTTCCCGGTACAGCTCCAGGGCCGCCTCGAACTCGCCGCCCCGATATAGCGCGAAGGCCCTCTCCAGGGCCGGCTGGTTCGCCGCCTTCAGGCGGGTGACGTCGTGGCGGTCGTGGTCGAATACCTCGTATATCCGCGCGCTCCCCGTCTTTCCCTTTACCTTGACCTCGTCGATGAACCGGATCCGGTGGTCCCTCCCCGGTTCGCCGGGCCCCGGGGCGAGCAGGCGGTTCGTGACCTCCCCGGTAATGAGCACCGGGAGCCCGTAGCGCTTCGTGAGTTCCTCTATCCTGCTCGCGGAATTGACCACGTCGCCGATTACGGTAAGGTCCATCTTCTGGCTCGAGCCGATATTGCCCCACACGACCTCGCCGAAGTTGATCCCGATGCCGTTCTCTATCGAGATTCCGTAGCCCGCCTGGAGCCTCTCGTTCAGGCCCGGCAGGCGCTCCCTGATGGCCACGGCGGAATCGATCGCGAGCCGGGGGTCGTCGAAGAGGGCCATGATCCCGTCGCCCATGATCTTGTCTATTTCCCCGAAGCCGCTCGAGCCGATGATGCAGGAGTTTATTAGCTCGAAGTAGGAGTTGAGCACCTCGATGATCTCGTCGCTCCGGAGCTTTTCGGAGAGCGCCGTAAAGTCCCGGATGTCGGCGAACATGACGGCCAGGTCCCGCGCCCTCGAGGGTACGGCGGTGGGGTCTTCCCCCCGCTCGATAAGCTCCACGATGGATTTGCGGGTGTATTTTTCGGTTATCGCGAGGCGGCGTTCCGCCTCGTCCTTGGCGGCCTTCAGCTCCGTGAGCCGCTCCCGCACCATCGACTCGAGGAGGGACACGTCCGAGATGAGGCAGGTGCCGTAAACGATCTCGCCCTTGTAGCGCGCGAGGGACATGGCGCAATTGACGCAGACGATGCGGCCCTTCGCGTCGCGGAAATAAATCGCGTCGAACTTGAAGTCGCTCTTGCCCGAGGACACGACCGTGTCGAGCATGTCCGTGTCCATGAAAATGTCGTAGAGGGAAAGGCCAAGCTCGCGTCTCATGTCGTGGCCCAAAAGGGAGACGAAGGCCCCGTTCTCGTCGGAGACGAGGAACCGTTCGCCCTGGAAGGATACCATGGCCTGGTCGAGCTTGTCGTAAAGCACCACGGCGTTGTTCCGCAGGCTGTTAAGGAGCTTGTACTTGGTGAACGAAAGCCAGATGCCCCAAATCCACACGATCATGGCGATGGGGCCTATGGCGGGGAAATTGATCTTCAGCGCCGGCATGATGACGCTCACCGCGGTGACGGGGAATATCGTGACGGCCCCGGTGGCGAAAAGCACGAAATTCCGTTCCTTCAAGAACTTGGTCTTCTCCCTCAGGTACCCGACGAACAGGATCGCGA
Source organism: Spirochaetales bacterium (assembly GCA_003245785.1). Taxonomy (GTDB): domain Bacteria; phylum Spirochaetota; class Spirochaetia; order Treponematales; family Treponemataceae; genus Teretinema. The sequence goes on from QKCE01000147.1 coordinate 1,563, forward strand.
TGACGCCGAAGCTCCATACCAGGTAAGAAAGGACGAAGGTATTCCTCCAGGGGGAGTCGACGTTCGGGTCGTCCACGTTTCCGAAGGGGGTCCGGAAATAGTTATAGGGCAGGCTGTTGCCGCTCATGACGGCCCAGGAAAAGAGCAGGTAAGGCGCGTAGTTCAGGAAGAGGAAGGCCTTTTTCCTCTTGATCGAGTATCCCGAGATGATCAGGGTAAAGTGCAGGATGAGCGGGGTAATGAGGCAAAAGCCCGGGGCCGATACCTTGAGCCAGAAGTAGCTCCAGAAGGCGTTATTCCTCGAGACGTCGGTTCCCACGATGAACGCGTAGGACAGCGACCAGTCGAATCCCGCGGCGCAGATCAGGTAAAACAGGAATTCCTCGCTCTCGAAGGGCTTTTTTTTCTCGATGGCGTTGGAATTCTTGACGAAGGCGAAAATGCCGAGGTAGAGATAGACGAGGGACACGAGGAACGAGATCGATGGTATGATGTAAAAGGTAATGTCTGGCATTCGCTGTCTCTCGTTTTATTATTCGCGCCCTCAACCGCGCGGTTTACCGTATCAGGAGTATCACTTTATCATGCGGCCGCGGATCTGTACATTGAAAAGCCCTCCCGAAACCGGGTTTCGGCCCGGTAAGGAAGGGATTTGGGCCGTGGATTCCGGGTCGTCCCGCGAACCGGTCGGCAGGACGGGCGCGCGCGTTTTTGGAGGTTTTCCATGGACATGAACGAAGGCATTGCGGTGGATTCCCCCGTCCGGTGCGCCTGGGCGGGAGCTCCCGGCGGCGCGATGGCGGCGTACCACGACGCCGAATGGGGCGTGCCCGTCCACGACGACCGGCGCCTCTTCGAGATGCTGATCCTGGAGGGCGCCCAGGCGGGCCTCTCCTGGAGTACGATACTCCGGAAGCGGGAGGCGTACCGGAAAGCCTTCGACGGGTTCGACCCCGGGCGGGTGGCCCGGTACGGCGAGGAAAAGTTCGCCGGGCTCCTCGCCGATGCCGGGATAGTGCGGAACCGGCTCAAGGTACGCGCCGCGGCGAAAAACGCGCGGGTTTTCCTGGAAATCCAGGCGGAAGCGGGCAGCTTCGACGCCTACCTCTGGGGCTTCGCGGGAGGGCGCCAGCTCGATCCGGGTTTCGCGACCCTCGCCGACATACCCACCCGGGACGGGCTTTCCGACGCGATAGCCAAGGACCTGAAGAAGCGCGGCATGGGCTTCGTGGGAACCACGATCATATACGCCTACCTTCAGGCGGTCGGGGTCATAAACGCCCACGTGCGGGACTGTTTCCGGCATGGGGCCTGCGCCCGGGGTGACGGGCGATAAGGGGCCGGACGGGCGTGCCCGCGTGGATTATCGCCAACACAGCGGCCGATCGGGCCGCTCGAATAAATCGCCGCGAGGTCGCCCCGTACCCCGCCGGCCGTAGGAGTAAAACGATTGGTTGCGTATTCGGGAGCCTTCGTAATTGCCCTCAAGGATTCCCTGGTTCACTCGTTTTGGTATAAAAACGAACTGAGGGAATACGTAAAATGCTCTATTTCCGACGGCTATTTGGTCGGCAGGATGGACTGGATAACCCGGCAATACTCAAAACGAGATTTGGTCGACACGCTTATCGATACCGTCCTCAAGGGCGAAAAAACCTATAACTCCGATATTTATTCCCTGGCGCTGGGCCTTACGGAAATCGTCAGGTACCCAAGCCTTGAACGGCAAAGGGATCGGGTGAAAAAGATAAGCGAGGCGAAAAAGTACAGGGAGATACTCAAGAAGCACGTTATCGCCTTCCGCCAGTCGATCGGCAGTAAGACCCGAAACGAGGAGTACGAGTTCTATAAGTCGGAATACGAAAAACGGCAATCGGAGGAGAAGGAAAAGAACGGGAAAATAAGCGGGCGAATCGCGCTGAAGAAGCAAGATCCGGAAGCTTATTACAGGACGGTATTGAAGATTACCGGTAAATTAACGAAGAAACGAATCAAGGAAAATTACCTGGAGCAGGTTAAATTATACCACCCGGACAGGTTCAGCCAATTGGACGAGGACTTTATGGACCTGGCGACCGGCAAAACGAAAGAGATAAACGAGGCGTACGAGTATCTGATGGGAAATTACAAGAAAGGGGATTAACCGTGATTAACGCATTGCTGTTGGGATTGCTCGCGTCGCTGTTCTTCTCGATAACCTTTATCCTGAACCATGCCATGCAAGCCACGGGCGGGCATTGGATTTGGACGGCGTCCTTGCGGTTCGCGTTCATGCTGCCCATGCTGTTCGCCTTGCTGCTGAAAAACGGGCGCTATCGGCCGGTGCTCAAATCGATCCGCGAAAACCCCCTGGCGTGGCTTCTTTGGAGCACGGTCGGGTTCGGTTTCTTTTATTTGCCCTTGTGCGTCGCGGCCGCCTTCGGCCCTTCCTGGATGATCGCGTCGACCTGGCAAATCACCATCGTGGCGGGCATCCTGCTGACGCCGCTGTTCAAGCGCCTTGAAAACGGCCGATCGGTACGGAACCGGATTCCGTTACGGCAGTTGGCGATTTCCGGCTTCATAATAATCGGAGTTTTCCTCGTTCAATACACCGGCGCTTCCGTCGACGAATCCCAAAAGGCCCTGTTGGCCATAACCCTCATGCTGATCGCCGCGTTTTCGTACCCCCTCGGCAACAGAAAGCTCTTGGCCATGGTTCCCGAAGGGATCGGTACCCTGGAAAGGGTATTCGGAATGACCCTCTGCAGCATGCCGTTTTGGGCCGTGGCAATGATCGCGGGAGTGGCGATGGATGTCTACCCTACGGCTAGCCAGGTCAATCAGACCTTGCTGGTCGCGCTGTCGTCGGGCGTGATCGCCACCTGGCTATTCTTCAAGGCGACCAAAAAGGCAAAGAACGACGTAAAATGGCTCGCCGTAATCGAGTCCACCCAGGCGGGAGAGGTGGTATTCACCCTGATATTGGGGATGGCTTTTTTCGGGGACAAGGCGCCGTCGCCGAAAGAAACCATCGGGCTGATAATCATAATCGTCGGCATAGTGCTGAATGGCCTGTCGGGGAAAGCGGCGAAATGACCGCTTCGGCCCGAAGGCCACGCGCGCTTTCGTCATTTATAGGGAGGGAAGCAATAGATGAATGTCGTATTTGAGCGCCTTTCGGAGGAACATAGGTTCGCGGTTATCGATATCCTGAACCATTACGTTTCGAACACGACCGCGGCGTATCGCGCGGAGAAAGTCGGTTACGGGCATTTTGACGATTACCTGAACGACGAAGGTATACTCCTTTTTTATGCCATCAAGGCGGACGATGAGGTAGTCGGTTTTTGCTCCCTGGAATATTTCAAGAATATCGGAAACTTCAGGAAAACCGGCGACGTCATGTATTTTATCAAGCCGGAATTTACCGGGAAGGGCATAGGCGGCAAGGCCCTGGCCCGGCTGGAAAAAGATGCGATCGAAAACGGGATGGACAGGATCGTCGTGGATATCGCGGACGATAACGCGGGCAGCATACGGTTCCATGAGAGGCACGGCTTTACCGAATACGGAAGGCTGAAAAAATGCTGGAACAAGCTGGGGAAAGGCCTTGGCATCGTTTTTATGGAAAAGGAATTGGGGCGAGACAAGGAATAAGGGGCCCGTAAAAAAAAGGAATTCCGCGCGGATATAAAGGGGGACGGGGCATGGGTAGCTTTGAGGAAGGCTTCGCGTTGCTCGAGGTAAAATTCGGCAACGGGAAAGACAATATCATCTCGCTCGCGACGATCGCGATAGGTCAAAGCGACGCCCATTCAAACCGGCCCGTGGTTCGCGGCGTCGACCGAGATGTTTACCGCCAGCGGGGTGGGGGAAAACCTTGGTTGGGTCTTGCGTCCCGAAAACGTCGAATTGAGGATCAAGCTCGGAAAGGCCTTTGCCGCCTGGTACGACATGGCGAATAACGGGAATGACGAGAACCGCTGCATTCTCGCGATAACGCTCGTAAAGGTAACGCTCAATATCAACCATTGGGAAAAGCTGTACCATATGGATTTTATCAACCGGCAGGAAATTGAAGACGGCGGCGTGTACTGAGTTGAGGGCCCCGTGCCGACGTTTTGCGTAGCCAAGGCTTCCGCCTGCCGCGCGTTTCGCGCCGGCTGACCCCGCCCCGCTTGCCCTTTTTTTGCCTTCCGGGCATGATGGCTTCCATCATGACAACCCGCGTACTTCGTGCCAATTTCCTTCTGGTTTTGACCGCCCTCATCTGGGGCCTCGCCTTCGTGTTTCAGCGTATCGCGGCGGCCTCTTTGGGCAGCCTTACCTTCAATGCCGCCCGCTTTTTCCTGGGCGCGCTATCCATGGCGCTCCTGATCCGGATCCTTCCCCGGGACGTCGCGGACGGAAGGGAAGTCCGCCGCCGCCGCGCGTTCGCTCGCGCGATCGTGCCCGGAACCGTCGCGGGGTTCATCCTGTTCGGCGGCTCGGTTTTGCAGCAGATGGGGCTGATCGGCACGACGGCGGGGAAGGCCGCCTTCATTACGGGCCTTTATATCGTGCTGGTGCCCCTCGCGGGGCTCTTCTTCCGCCACCGGCCGGGCCTGAACATGTGGGCCGGAGCCCTTATCGCGACCGTCGGGCTTTGGCTCCTCAGCGTGACCTCCTCGTTTACCGTTTCCCGCTGGGACCTTCTCGTGCTCGTCGGCGCCTTCTTTTGGGCCGCCCATATCCTGGTTATCGGCCGCTTTTCGGAGTGGGTCCCGGTCTTGCACATGGCGCTGGTCCAGTACCTGGTAACCTCGTTCCTCTCGCTCGTCGGCGCGGCCTTTACCGAGCCCTGGGTTCCCGGCGCCCTGGTCGGGGCCTGGGTCCCGATCGTATACGGCGGCGTATTCTCGGTCGGGGTCGCGTTCACCCTGCAGATCTTCGGCCAGAAGGATTCCCCGCCGACCGCGGCGTCGCTCATTCTCAGCCTTGAGACCGTGTTCGCGGCCCTTTTCGGCGCCCTCTTTTTGGGCGAGTCCCTCGGGCCGCGGGAGCTTCTCGGCGCCGCGCTCATGGCCCTCGGAATGGTCCTTTCCCAGCTGAGCTTCCCCGCGAAGGCCGGCGCGGCGTCCCCGGACGCTGCGTAACCGCGGGTACACCCGTCCCGACCCCTTGTTCGCAGGTCCGTCCGGGCGATTATCGCGACTCGTTTTTCTTGAAGGGTTTCGCCGGGCCGAAGTTCGGGTTCGGCGCGCCGCAGGCCGGGCACGCGTCCTTGTGCATGCATAGCGGGCCGCCGCAGGCCGGGCAGGCCCATTTTTCTCCTTCCAGCCCGATGAAGGCGTCCATGCCCTCGCCCCGAATGAGCGCGAGATTCTCGTAGACGTCGACGCCGTACTTCAGCGCATACCGCTTTTGAAGCCTTTTCAGCCTCGCGCAGGGGTATTTCCCGCAGGTTCCGCACGGTTCGCTTTCGGCGGCCTTTTCGGCGCAAAAGCGGATTCCGCAGGAGGCGCAGTAGGTCGGCTTGTCGCCCGTCCCGTTGCAGCCCGGGCACGGGTTTTTTTCGCGAAGGTATCCCGAGCAGAGGGAGCAATTGATGCCGCAGGGCGCGATATCGGCGGGTTCCATGGGGTAAGGGTACGGCGGCAGGCGAAGGGCGTCAAGGCGCGGGGATGAAAGGACCCGGGGGTACCGGAGAACGGCCGGGTTACCGCCCGGCCGGTCGGAGGTAGGGGGCGCCGCGTCGGCGAAGGTTCCGGTCTGCGCGCGGGGATTCTGGTCCCGGCAATGGCGCGCCCCCTTCGATACAAAGGCCCGAATTTCCGGTATAGTGCTCACTTTCGGGAGACGAATCATGCTGAAACTTTCTGGTATCCGGGTAGCCTACGGGCAGCGGGTCATTTTCGATAACGCGGATTTTTTGGTGAGGCCCGGGGACCGGATCGGCCTCGTGGGGCCCAACGGGGCGGGGAAGTCGACCCTGTTCCGGGTGATCGCCGGGGAGGAGAAGCCCGACTCGGGGGACGTTCAGATGGACCCGGGGACCGTGATCGGGTATTTTTCCCAGGATACCGGGGAGATGTCCGGGCGGAGCGCCCTCGAGGAGGTGCTCGCCGGGGCGGGGAAGGTCTACGAGATCGGGAAGGCCCTGGAGGCCCTGGAGCACCGCATGGGCGATCCGGAGGCCGAGCCCCTGAGCGACGCGGAGATGGACCGGTACGGGGAGCTCCAGGGCGAGTTCCTGCACCGGGACGGGTACAACCTCGAAAGCCGGGCGGAGACGGTGCTGACCGGGCTCGGGATCGGGCCGGACCGGTTTCATGAGCCGGTGGAGCATTTTTCCGGCGGCTGGAAGATGCGAATAGCCCTGGCCCGCATTCTGACCCTGGAGCCGGACCTCCTCCTGATGGACGAGCCGACGAACCACCTGGACGTGGAGTCCATCGTGTGGCTCGAGCAGTGGCTGATGGAGTACAAGGGCGACCTGGTAATGACGAGCCACGACCGCCAGTTCATGACCCGGGTGTGCCCGCGCACCGCCGAGGTGGCCTCGGGTACCGTCACGACCTATTCGGGGGATTACGACTTTTACCTCCGGGAGCGGGAGATCCGCCGGGAACAGCTCGTCGCGACGTACCAGCGCCAGCAGGCCCAGTTCGCCAAGGACGAGGAGTTCATCGCGAAGTTTTCCGCCCGGGCGTCCCACGCGTCCCTGGTGCAGTCCCGCATAAAGGCCCTGGAAAAGATCGAGCGGGTGAAGCTGCCGCCGGAGACCAAGCACATGTCCGTGCAGTTCGTTCCCTGCCCGCGCTCGGGGGACCAGGTGGCGGTGATGGGCGGGCTCGGGAAGGCGTGGCCGAAGTCGGGAAGCGCGGCCGGGGGCCCGGAGGACGGCGGGGAAGTTCTCTCCCCGGGCCAAAAGGTTGGCTCCCCGGACGCGTTCCATTGGGCCTTCACCGGAATTTCCGGGATAGTCAGCCGCGGGGACCGCATCGCCCTTACCGGGGTGAACGGGGCGGGAAAGTCGACCCTCCTCAAGATAATCGCGGGGCAGACTGAGGCCACGGAGGGAACCTGCGTGATAGGGCCCTCGGTGCGCCTGGGCTATTTCAGCCAGTATTCATCGGATATTTTACGGCCTGAGCGGACGGTGTACGAGGAAGTGGCGGAACGGCTTCCCATGGCCTCGGTCGGGGCGATCAAGAACATTCTCGGGGCTTTCCAGTTTTCCGGGGACGACTCGGACAAGCCGGTGGCGGTATTGTCGGGCGGCGAAAAAAGCCGGGTGATGCTCGCCTGCATGCTTTCCCTTCCCGTCAACTTTCTAGTCCTCGACGAGCCGACGAACCACCTGGACATCGCGAGCCGCGAGGTGCTCCTGGAGGCCCTGGCCCGCTTCGAGGGAACCGTCATTATCGTAAGCCACGACCGCTACTTCCTGGGTCACCTCGCGAACCGGGTGTTCGAGATAGACCGCGGGAAGCTCAACGTGTACGAGGGCGACTACAAGTACTACCTGGAGAAAACCGGGCGCGGTTAGGGGTAAAAAAAGCGGGCGCAACCCGGGGCGGGCGGGTGACGCCGAGGCAAGGTACGGCGCCGGGGCGGCGCCACGAGCCCGGCGCCCCGCGACCGGCGACGGCTACCGCGGCTTCCGTCGCCCGAGCAGGCGCCTGCGCTCAGCCGAAGCTCTTCTTGTGCCGCGCGATATTGAAGGCCAGGGCCAGCCCCGCGACGGAAAAAGCCGTCAGGAGATAGAAGGGCAGCAAGCGGGAGCGCTCCGAGAGGAGTCCCGCGATCCAGCCGAAAGGCGAGGCGAGGACTATCGTCGCGAGGTTGAAAAGCCCGAAGATGCCCGCCCGGTCCTTCGGGTCGATGGCGTCCACCAGGAGGGTCTCCTTGAAGGGGCCGATGAGGGCGAAGGCGCAGGCCTCGAAAAAGGTCTCCAGGCCGACCATCAGATAGCTTCCGGCGGGGGACAGTATCAGGAAGATATTGGACGCGATGAGCATGGCGAATCCCGCGAGGAAGGGCCGCTTGAAATTCAGGTGGCTCAGGCGCGGCACGACCAGGAAGTAAAAGGCGAGCATGATGCCCGACTTGATGAAGGGGAAAATGCCGATCGTCGCCTCGGGCAAGCCGATTTGCTTTACCACCGCGATGGACCAGAATACGTTCCGGATCGTTTCGTAGACGACGAGGGCGAAAGAGATGAAGAAGGCGTTTAGGGTATAGGGATTCTCCCGGATCGCCCGGAAGGAGCCGGTATACCCGCGCATGAGCCGGAGGAGCGGCACCCCCCTCGTTTCCCTCAGGCGGATCTCGCCCACGGCGGTCTCCGTGCTGTAGCGGTACAGGATGAAGAACTTCAGGGTCATGGAAACGAAGGCGAAAAGGTAGAGGATCCGCACCGCCGGCACGAGGCCGATCCCTTCCACGAGAAGTCCCGAAAGGGGGGCGACGAGGCCGGACACGATGATCGCGATCGTGATCCAGGACCAGATGGCGACGAGCTTGTCCTTCTCCGCGTCTTCCACTAGGAGGCAGGTCCAGGAATTTTGGGTGATCTTCATGACCCCGTTTATGACGGCCGCGGCGGCGAAGAAATACGCGTTCTGCGCCAGGGCCCAGACGAGGGTCGGCACGCTCCAGGATATGACGTCGAAGATGAGTGTGGTGAGCCGCCGGCCCAGCTTGTCGGTCACCGCCCCGCTCAGGAGGGCGAAGAAAATCTGGGAAACCATGCCGAGGGTGGTTATGAGCCCGATCTGCGCGTCGCTACAGCCCAGGGCGATCATGTACAGGGACGCGAAGGGAAGGTAGAGGCTGGAGGGAATGCCCCACAGGGGTTCGGTATACACGCAGGCCCTCGGGTTGCCGCGAAGGCCCGCGAGGGTTTGGAGCATGTCGTGTTTGTGTCTTGCCATGGGCCAGATGATGTCACGCCGGAGTCCCGCGGGTCAATGAGGGGACGGCGCGGAATCCGGCCGATTGCCGGCGGATCGGCCTTTCAGCCCTTCCGGCGCTCCGCGAAGCCGACGATGTTGCCGTCGGGGTCCCGGAAGTGGAAGGCCCTCGTTCCCCAGGGATAGTCCGTCGGCTCGGTCATGACCGGCAGGTTCAGCCTTTTGATTTTCGCGAATTCCGCGTCGGCGCTTTCCACCGAGAACATGAGGGTCGCGTGGCCGGCATTGGCCGCCCCGGTTCCCGCGCGTTCCGGGTAGGTAAACTTCATGTCCCGGATCGAGGCTTCCCGGGAGTATATCGCGAGGCCGAGTCCCGGCAGGGCGAGGGTAGCGTGAACGGAGTCCCCTTCGGGCGTTACCCCGAACACGCTCCCGTAAAAGGCCGCGAGGCGGGGCACGTCGTCGGTAATGAGCGCGAGGCCGATGAATTGCATGCGAAACTCCCTTTGGTTACGCGCGAGGCGTTGCCGGGCGGCGCTGCTCGATCGATTCCGGTCCCGCGGCGGCGGTGAAGGCCATCTCGACCAGCAGGGCGGGGTCGGCGAGCCCGACCTTCACGCAGGAGCGGCTCGGGGCCGTCCCTTGCGGAAACCAGGAATCCCAAATTTCGTTCAGCTTTCCGAGGTTCGCGAAATCCGTGAGGTAAATCGTCGCGGAAAGAATTCGCGTCTTGTCGCTGCCCATTCCCGCGAGCCGCTTTTCCGCCTGGGCGAGAATCCGGCCGACCTGCGACGCGATATCGCCCGGCGGGTCGGCTTCCGCGATTTCGACGAAATGGGCGATCCCGTTATAAATCGTCGCATCCGACCATCGTTTCGTCGGGTTTATCCTGGTTATTTCCATGTTCCTGTTTCCTTCTTTGCGTTATAGCCGTCGCGTAGGCCGTACCGATATCGTCCGAAAAGCATAGCACGTATTCGCCCCGCCGTGCGCCTGGCCTTCAGCGTCGCGCCCGGGCTTTCCCCGTACGGGGACGAACCCGGAGCCAAAATTCTTGTTTCTACGCATAAAAACGTCTTGCGCATTCGGCCCGGTCATGGTAAAGTGTATCTATCAATAGAAACATCCAAAAGGAGCCTTCCATGTCCGATCCCAAGAAGCCCGCCGGGCCCGTCCGCGTCGTTCTTTCGCCCTCCGAGATGCCCCGGCAGTGGTACAACCTGGCGGCGGACTTCAAGACCCCGATGCTCCCCCCGTTAGGACCCGACGGCAAGCCCGTTACCCCGGAGATGATGAGCGCGATATTCCCCATGAACCTGATCGAGCAGGAAATGTCGAGCGAGCGCTGGATCGACATTCCCGAGCCGGTTCTGGATATCCTTTCCCGCTGGAGGCCCTCGCCCCTGCACCGGGCGGTGGCGCTGGAAAAGGCCCTGGGGACGAATTCGAAAATCTACTACAAAAACGAGAGCGTATCCCCCGCGGGCAGCCACAAGCCGAACACGGCGGTCGCCCAGGCCTATTACAACAAGGTGGCCGGGGTAAAGAAGCTCACCACCGAGACCGGCGCCGGCCAGTGGGGAAGCGCCCTCTCCTTCGCCTGCGCCCAGATGGGCCTCGAGTGCAAGGTGTACATGGTAAAGGTGAGCTTCGAGCAGAAACCCTTCCGGAAGATGCTGATGCAGACCTGGGGCGGAACCTGCGTGGCGAGCCCGACGGACACGACCAACGCGGGCCGCGCGGTCCTCGCCAAGGACCCGGACTGCCCGGGCAGCCTCGCCATCGCGATCAGCGAGGCGGTGGAGGAGGCGGTTTCCGACAAGTCCGGCTCCACGAAGTACGCCCTGGGCTCGGTGCTGAACCACGTGATGACCCACCAGACGATAATCGGCCAGGAGACGAAGGCCCAGCTCGCGAAGATCGGCGAGCGGACGCCCGACGTGGTGATCGGCTGCGCGGGCGGCGGCTCGAACCTCGCGGGGCTGACCTTTCCCTTCGTGAAGGACAAGATCGAGGGCGAAAAGATCGAGATAATCGCGGTGGAGCCCGCCTCGTGCCCTACCCTCACCAAAGGGCCCTTCGCCTACGATATCGGCGACATGTCGGGCATGACCCCGCTCCTCCCCATGTATACCCTGGGCCACGAGTTCATTCCCGACACCATCCACGCGGGGGGCCTTCGCTACCACGGCATGGCGCCCTTGGTTTCCAAGTCCGTCGCCGACGGCCTCATTACCCCGGCCTCCATCGCCCAGAACGAATGCTTCG
>QKCE01000139.1 GCA_003245785.1 Spirochaetales bacterium
CCCCGGATATCGACGAGAATGCGCCTCGAATTCGCGTCCACGAAGTCCCCAAGGACGCGCTCGTCATCCGCGGTGATCCAGTGGGCGATGGAGACCTCGATGGGCTCGTATTTGCAGGCGGCGTTGTACTCGTTTTCCAGGCGGCTCTGGAGCACCTCGAGCTGCAGTTGGCCGACCACCCCGAGAACCCGCTGGTTCGGCTGGTGGAGCTTCGAGAAGATCTGCACGACCCCCTCCTCGGCGAGCTGGTCGAGGCCCTTGTGGTACTGCTTTTCCCTCAAGGGGTCGGCGTTCATGATATGCCGGAAGATCTGCGGGGAGAAGCTCGGGATCCCCTTGAAGCTCACCGCCTCGCCCTCGGTCAGGGTATCCCCGATCTTGAAGGTGCCGGTATCGTGGAGACCGATGATGTCGCCGGGCCAGGCTTCGTCGATTATCTCGCGGTCCTGGCTCATGAAGGCCGTGGGGTTCGCGGTCCGGAAGCTCTTTCCCGAGCGCACGTGGTAATACATCTTGTTGCGCTCGAACTTGCCGGACACGACCCGGAGGAACGCGATTCGGTCGCGGTGCTTCGGGTTCATGTTCGCGTGGATCTTGAACACGAAGCCCGAGAATTTCTGCTCTTCCGGGGCTATCTCCCGCTCGTTCGCCGACTTCGGGGTAGGGTAGGGCGCGAGGTCGATCATGTTGTCGAGAAGCTCCCGCACGCCGAAGTTGTTCAGCGCCGAGCCGAAGAATACCGGGGTGGCCTTTCCCGCCTCGTACTCTTCCCGATCGAAGGGCGGGTATACGCCGTGGATCATTTCCACGTCTTCCCGGAGCTTTCGCGCGAGGGACGCGCCGACTCGTACTTCGAGTTCCGGGTCCTGAATGTTCTCGATGGCGACCACGTCGGTCGGCAGCATTTCCTCGCCGGGCCTGAAGAGATACAGCCTGTTCTCAACGAGGTTATACACGCCCTTGAAGAGCTTTCCCTGACCCACCGGCCAGGTTATCGGGCGCACCTCGACGGCGAGCTCGCGCTCCACCTCGTCAAGCAGCTCCATCGGGTCCTTGCCTTCCCGGTCGAGCTTGTTGATGAACGTCGCGATGGGCGTGGCGCGCATTCGGCATACCACGCAGAGCTGCTTCGTGCGTTCCTCGACGCCCTTCACCGAGTCGATCACCATGAGGGCGGAGTCGACCGCCGAGAGGCCGCGGTAGGTATCCTCGGAGAAGTCGGCGTGGCCGGGCGTGTCGAGGAGGTTTACCTTCCGGTCCCGGTACTCGAAGCCCATTACGGAGGTGGAGATCGAGATGCCGCGTTCCTGCTCCATCTTCATGAAGTCGGAAACCGCTGCCCGGCTCGACTTGTTGCTCTTCACCGCGCCGGCGATATGGATGGCCCCTCCGAAGAGGAGCAGTTTTTCGGTAATGGTCGTTTTACCGGCGTCGGGGTGCGAGATTATCGCGAAGGTCAGGCGCCGGTGGATTTCCCTGGTCAGTTCGGTCATGTGAAGGAGAATAACGCGAAAGGGCCCGGGTATTCAATCCAAGGCCCCGGGCGGCTTTCAGGTTGCCATCCGCCGGCGAAACCGTTAAGCTGATACACCCATGAACGATACCTTCAAGCTTCTTTTCGACCGAAAGTCCATGCGTTCCTACGAGGAACGGGCGATCCCCGAGGCCGAACGCGACCTTATCCTGGACGCCGCCCTTTCGGGACCCACCGCCGGCAACCAGTCGCTCTTCACCATCCTCGACGTCGAGGATCAGGCCATAAAGGACCGGCTCGCGGTCCTCTGCGACAATCAGCCCTTCATCGGGAAGTCCCCCTGGGTGCTCGTGTTTCTCGCGGACACCAAGCGCTGGCTCGATTCCTACCGCCTCGTCGGCGCGGAAGCCCGAAACCCGGGAGTCGCCGACCTCGTGCTCGCCATCGAGGACACGATGATCGCCGCGCAAAACGCCGTGGTGGCCGCCGAGTCCCTGGGCATCGGCAGCTGCTACATCGGCGATATCGTCGAAAACCGCGAGGACGTGTCGGCCCTGCTCAAGCTTGAGCCCTTCGTATTCCCGGTGTCGATGCTCACCTTCGGCTACCCCACCGCCCAGCAGCTCGCGCGGCCGAAACCCGAAAAGCCCTCGCGCCGGTACCTGGTCCGCAAAAACGTCTATTCGCCCCATACCGAGGCCGAATTGCGCGGCATCATCGGCGACGCCCAGCCCGGCCAGGACTTCGGCGAGTTCGTCCGGGCCTTCTGCGCGCGGAAATATATGTCCGACTTTTCGCTGGAGATGGAGCGGAGCGTTTCCTCCTATCTTTCCGAATACTCGGGCTTCGGCAACGGGAAGTAAGGCCCCCGCGGCGCGTTTTTCCGGAATCCCAGGATATAAATCTCCAAAAACGCCATTCGCTTGTAATCTCGGGATGGCGCATGTTACAATAACGTATATGAACAGAAGCTTGGTGTCCTTGTTTCTTTGCGCGTGCATCGCCGGTTTCGCGGGGGCACAAGCCGTCATGCCGGATTCGGTCTATGCCGAAATCGACGCGGCCCTTCTTGTTCCCGCCCAGCTCTCCTCCCTCCTGTCCAAATCGTCGACCGCGTCCTGGTACCCCCGCGCGGAGTCTTACGCGCTTAAAAAGGCGCGTCAGCTGGTCATCGAGGACAGGCTCGAGGAGGCGGAAGCCGTGAGCCTCGCGGTAATCGACAACAACCTCGATAATTCCGACGCGGTCGACCTGTATCGCTCCATCCAAAAAACCATCGAGAAAAACCGCAAACTTGCGGAAGCCGAAGCCGGAAAGCAGGCTGCCGAGGCGATACGCCAGCGGGTTTCGGAGGCCAAGGCGAAAGAGGAAGTCGCGAAAAGCTATCAAAGCGTTACGAACGCGGCTACCGGAAAGACCATTTACCTCGATCAATCCTTTAACCGGCATTACCGCTCATGGAACTGGGATTTCAGCCTCGGTCTCGCGAACCTGGGCGCGCTCTCCGAGATTCCCGGGGATACCGGCGTAAAGTACGGCCTCGGCGCGTCCGGAGGGGCCGTTTGGTACGGCGAAACCCGGGCGATCGGCGGCGAAGCCGACCTGGTGAGCGCCTTCGTAAGCCTGTCGGGAGTTCCCTCGATGGATTGGACGGGCGGCGCCGTCCTGTTCGCCTCCGCGCCGAACGGGCACCTCGCCTTCCGCCTTGGGGGGCGAATGATCGGCCTCGGGCTCGGGAGCGAGACCGTCGACCCGGTTTCCCTCCCGACCCCGGTACTCGGCATCGCGGTGCGCGACGTGCCTCTTGGCGACGGAAACCGTTTCCGCTGGGTCCTCGACTGGTATCCCGCGCACCTGTATACTGCCGGATTCCTCGCCGCCGGGTCGACCGCCCTCGTGGGGTCCTGGCGCATGGCGGCAATGCAGGACTTCGACCTTATCCTGGAGACGGGATTCCATGATACAATACTCGCGACCGATACCGGGATCCATAACGTAGCGCGGGTATCCCTCGCGATCGGAGTCGGAAATTATGAATAGAAAAACGCTTTTCGCCCTCGGTGCCGTCCTGTTCGCGGTTTCGTGGCTTCCCCTCCAGGCGGCCGACGATGCCCTCGTGTCCCGGTATCTGACCGCCGCCAACGAGCAATATTCCGCGGGCAACCTCGAAAAGGCGTACTCCTACGTCAATAACGCGCTCAAGTTTTACGAAGGCCAGGAAATTCCGGGCAACGCGGCGGTGATCGCGGAAACGATTTACTATGCCTACCTCGGGCGAGCCCGGGACGGGAAGGATTGGGCTTCCCTCGCGGAGATCAAGGAAAAGCTGCTCGATTATCCGGCCCTCGCGAGCGACCGCATTAACCGCCTCGTGAGGTCCATCGAAACGTCCAGGGCCGAACCGGCCGGCGCGTCATCGGCGGGCGCGGGTAGCCAAGCCCCAGGCGGCACCGCGGCCGGCCCGACGGAAATTCAACTCGCCCTGGAGACGATGGGCAAGGAAGCCGAGGCGCGGACGAAGGAAAGCGAGACCCGGCAGCGGCAGCAGCTCCTGGACAGCCAAAGGGAGGCTTACGAGACGGCGCTCCGGGAAGTCCAGTCGGCCAACGGCAGCGGCAACCGGCTCCTGCTCCTCGTGCTCCTGATCCTCGCGGGGGTCGTGTTCGTCGTATTCCTGATCGTGGTCGTGAACCTCGTGGTGAACATGCGCAACTCCAAAACCCAGGACGAGCGGTTCGTGGAGACCCTGAAAGCGGTATCCCAGCTCGCGAACCTCCCGAACGCGGCGCATACCCTCGCGGCCCTTCCCCCGAGCTACGAAAGCCCGGGCTCCCTCAGGATGCTGGGGTCCGGCGAGGCTGGAACGGGCTTGCCCCCCGCGCCGGCCACCCAGGAAGAGCAGGCCGAGTTCGAGGAACTCGCGGAAAAATGCAACGAATTGGGCCACCTGATCGACGCGGCGACGGGACGGAAGAACAACTCGAAGAACGTGTCCGAGCTCGTCTACAAGATGAGCCACGAGCTGGGCTACGGTCAGTACGAGTCGACGCTCTTTTTCATGGTGGGGATGGTGTACGACATCGGTTTCCTGGAGATAGACAAGGGCCTTCTCGGGGCGGAAAACCTGACCGAGGACCAGAAATACGAGATCCGGAACCACGTGAAGCAGGGCCTCGCCCAGATCGCCTTCGTGCCCGACCGCTACCGGCTGATTTTCGCCGACGGCATCCTGATGCACCACGAGAACATGGACGGCTCCGGTTATCCCGAGGGCCTCGAGGGCCCTCGCATCCCGTATGTCGCGCGGGTGCTGCGAGTGGCGGAATCGTTCATGGCCCTCATTTCCCGGAGGAACTACCGCGAGATTTTCGACAAGGAATCAGCCATCGAGGAATTGAAGGCGCGGCCGGGCCTCTACGACCCCGACCTCGTCACGGTGCTCGAGAATATTATTTGAAGCCAACGGCCCCGCGATCCGGGGCCGCTTTTATTCGATAACGAAGGTCCTTCCCTGATAGAGGAAGATGCTGTGCTTGAGGTAGCGGGTCACCGCCTCCACGAGCACGCGCCGCTCGACGTCCTTTCCCATCCGAATGAACTCGTCGACCGAGCAGGTATCCGCCACGCGAATCACGTCCTGGAAAATGATCGGTCCCTGGTCGAGGTCCTCGGTGGCGAAATGTCCCGTCGCGCCGATGATTTTGACGCCCTTTTGCCACGCCTGATGGTAGGGCTTGGCGCCCTTGAAGGCGGGAAGGAAGCCGTGGTGGATATTGATGATCTTGCCGTCCCAGGCCTTGCAGAATTCCGGGCTCATGACCTGCATGTACCGCGCGAGGACCACGAGGTCGATGCCGTATTTCTCGAGGATGGACTGTAGGTCCCTCTCGTACGCTTCCTTTCCCTTTTTCGGGTCGACCTGGAAGAAGGGGATGTGGAACGAAGTCGCGATGTGGGCGAGATCGGGGTGGTTAGAGATGATTACCGGGATATCGCAATCGAGTTCCTCGTCGGCGTGCTTGAGAAGGAGTTCGTAGAGGCAGTGGCTGGTCTTGGAGACGAGGAGCGCGACCTTCTTTTTGTCCGCGTCGTCGTAAAAGCGCCATTCCATGGCGAAACGGCCCGCCAGTTCCCCGAAGGCGGCGGTGAATGCCTCGGGGGAAAAGTCCTTTTCCCCGGTGAAGGAAACCCGGCAGAAAAACATGCCGATATCGACCGCCGTATGCTGGGCGAGATTCAGGATATTCCCCCCCGTTTCCGAGATGCAGCCCGTGACGGCCGCGATGAGCCCGGAATGGTCGGCGCAGGATACGGTCAGGGTATAGGTTTTTTGAGTCATGGGATTCAGATTACCGGTAAACTTCGCGAATGGCAACAGAGAAAAAAAAAGACCGGCCGAAAGGAGGAGGGAACGGCCGGTCTCGTATGCTGTCTTACGTTGATGCTCAATTACAATATGAACATACCGGTATTTATAAAAAGAATCAAGCGGATATAGGAAAATCTTGCGGTTTTTCGCATTATTTACGGTTATTTTACATTGTATTAACAAATCACTGAGTTTTGTGCGGTCGCGACGGCGCGTTAAAATTGCTTATGGGCGAAGATAATGCTATACTGGTGCCCGATGACCGAAAAAGTGCGAGCCGATGGACCTATGTCTCCCGAGTTTATCGATATTTTTTTGGACAACTCGCCGGACGCGGCGTATTACCTGTCGCACGACAACGTCTTGCTGCGGACTACCCGGGCAGGAGCCGCTCTCCTGGGCTATGGGCACCGATCGGACGTGGAGGGAAAGCCCCTCCTGGAACTGATCCGCGACCCCGTTCTCATCCTGTTAATCAAAAGATGGTTTGACCACCTGAATCACGGCGACGAGATCGAGGAGGAAGTTCCCCTCGAAATCGGGGTCGCGCCCCGGCTTTCCTGGTTTCGCGTGAAGGCCCGTAACGTGCAGCACGGGGGGCGGCTTCTCGGGAAGCTCGTCTTCGTCTCTGAAATTACCGAATACCACGACCAGCACAAGATCCTCGCGTCCCTCATGGATTCACTTCCCGGGGAAGTGCTCATCTTCGACCGCGAGTACAGGATCCTCATGATCAGCGAAAACCTCGCCGCGGCGAACGGGTTTCATTTCTGGCACGAGGCGATCGGCAAGTCCGTTCGCGACCTGAAGGCGCTGGACATGCGGTACCTCGAGCGCCTCGTCGACCGGATAATCCTCAACGATTCCCCCATTCACGAGGCGGCCCGCGACCGGGGCGCCGACGGGTCCGCCAGATGGCTCCTGGTAGACCTCCGGACGATAGCGTCGAGCGCCGGTACCTTCGGGTACATCCTTACCCGTTTCGACATTACGGGGGAGATCCGGCCCAAGGCGATCCTGGAGGCGCTGATGGATTCGGCCGCCGACTCCATCACGATCGTAAACGGCGAGGGCAGGCTCGAATACGCGTCCCGGAGCCTCGCCGAGCACCTGGGGCATCCATCCTGGCGGCACCTGGTGAACAGGCCCTGGCAAAGCCTTTTTTCCTACGACGAGTCCCTCGCCGAACGGTACGCCGAGATGCTCAAGCCCGGAAAGGACGCCGCCCGGAGCGGGACCCTCTCGGTGGAAACCCCGGAGGGTTGGGACTTCTACAATTACCGGGTAAACGCGCTCTCCTATGAGGGGGAGCGCCTTGGCTGGCTCACCATTTCGACGAATACCACGGAGCTCGTGTCCGCCCGGAACCGCGCGGAATCCGCGGTCCGCTCCAAGGCGGCCTTCCTCGCGAACATGAGCCACGAGCTGAGGACGCCGATGAACTCGGTGCTCGGCATGAACGAGCTCCTTTCTCGCACGGGCCTTTCGCCGATCCAGAAGAATTACGTGACCCAAATGCGTTCCTCCGCGACCCTTCTCCTTTCCATCATCAACGATATCCTCGATTTTTCGAGGATCGAGGACCGGAAGATGGAACTGACCCTCGCCCCGTACCGGACCAGCGAGCTGATTCGGGACGTAACCAACCTGACCGCGGTAAAGATCGCGGAAAAGGAGCTCGCCTTCACGGTGGACGTGGCGCCCGACGTGCCGGAAACCCTGGTGGGCGACTCCATCCGGGTGAAGCAGATCCTGATCAACCTCCTGAACAACGCGGTAAAGTTCACCCCACGGGGCAGCGTGTCCCTCTCCGTGACCGCCGAGCGGAAAACCCCGGACCGGGCCTTGGTCTCCTTCACCGTAAGCGATACCGGGATCGGAATCCCGAAGGCGAAGCAGTCGGAGCTTTTCGAGCGCTTCAACCGGGTGGAACGGGTCGGCATAGGGGCGATCGAGGGAACGGGGCTAGGGCTCTCGATATGCAAGGGCCTCGTCGCGATCATGGGAGGCACGTTGTCGCTGGCGAGCGACGAGGGGAAGGGAGCCGCGTTTACCGCCGTCGTTTCCCAGGGCGTCCCGTCGGACGCCGGCCGGTTCGCCGCCTTTCCCCCGGTGGCCGGGATGGCGCTGCTTGCCTTCGACCCCGACCCCCATACCCGGGAATCCCTCGCCCGCATGGCCCGCCACGGGGGCGTATCCCTCAAGTTATGCCGGAACGCCGGGGAATTCTCGGATTGCCTCGGGGGAAAGGACTTCCCCTGGACCCACGTAATCTGCGATTGGCGGGTATCGGGCAAGGCCTGCGCGGACGCGGCGGCGCGCTTTCACGGCACCCGATGGCTTTGCCTCCTGTCCCTGAACGACTTCCTCGGGGAGGGGAAGCCCGCCGGGATCGAATTCGTGTTCAAGCCGCTTTTCGTGGACGCCTTCGCCGACTTCCTCGCCGGACGCCCGGTGGACTTTTCGGAGACCCTTCCCCTTACCTCGGCGCTCGGTGGAGACCCGCAACTGCTCCGGGTCGCGGACGCCCGGGTCCTCGCCGTGGACGACAATATCGTGAACCTGAAGGTTATCCGCGGCTTTCTCGAGAGCTTCGGCATCGCCGTGGACGAGGCCGAGTCCGGCGAGGCGGCGATACGCCTGGCGGAACGGGAGCGATACGACCTCGTATTCATGGACCACATAATGCCCGGCCTCGACGGGCCGGAAACGGCGCGCAGGATCCGCGCCCTGCCCGGCCGGGACCTGGTGCCCATAATCGCGCTCACGGCGAACACCGCGAGCGCGTACCGGGCGCTCTATCAAGAGGCGGGGATGAATGATACCCTGTTCAAGCCTATCGACTTTAACGAACTCACAGCCTGCCTGAAAAAATGGCTATCACCGGAGAAGATAATGACGAGTGAAGGAAAAACGGCCCCGGAGCGGGTAGAGGCGCGGGAGTCGGTCCCGGCGGGGCGCGCGAAGGACGCGCCAGGCGACTGGATCCCCGGCCTGGATCTCGAGGCCGGGATCGGGTACACGGGTTCCCGCAAAAACCTGGAAATGGTGCTCAAGGTATTCAACCGCACCGCCCCGAGGATGCTCGACCAGCTCGAGGCCGGCAGGCACTCGGGCGATCAGGCGAAGTTCAGGATCGCGGTGCATTCCCTGGTGAGTTCCTGCGCGAACGTGGGCGCCCGGGACGTGTCGACCCACGCGGCGGCCCTGGAGGAGGCGATCCTCTCGGGTAACGTGGAAGCCGTGGACCGGCTTTTCGGGATCGTTCACGGAGAGCTTTCCGCGGCGATAACGAACGTGTCGCGCTGGTTCGACCGGAAGGCGGCCGTCGCGGGAGGCAACCCATGAAGTGCGGCGTGATCGGCGCGGTGCGCGACGAGGTATCGCTCCTCTTCGAGGCGCTCCGCGATTCGGGAGAGCCGGTTCGGGTCTCCTACCGGGGCAACCTGGAAGTCCACGAGGGCGTTCTCGGGGGAACGCCCGTCGCCGTCGTGTGTTGCGGGGTGGGCAAGGTGAACGCCGCCCTCTGCGCGCAGATCCTCATTTCCTCCTTCGGCGTCGAGGCCATAATCAATACGGGGTCCGCCGGCGGGCTGGACGAGGGCCTTAGGGTGCTCGACATGGTGGTGGCCACGGATACGGTCCAGCACGATTTCGACGTGACGGCCTTCGGCTACCCCCCCGGGCAGGTACCCGGCGCGGACTCGCCCTTCCTCCGCGCCGACGAGAGGCTCCGCGAGATCGCGCTCATCGCCTTCGACCGGGCGGGGAAGGCAGACGGCCACCGGATGGTCGCGGGCAGGATCGCCTCGGGGGACGCCTTCGTGACCGACTCCGCGCTCCGCGCCCGCGTCGTCGAGCGGTTCGAGCCGACCTGCGTGGAAATGGAAGGCGCCGCGATCGCGCAGGTCGCGGCGGCGAACGGGGTTCCCTTCGCCATCCTGCGCAGCGTTTCGGATCTCGCCGGCCACGAGGCGAGCATGTCATACGACGAGTTCGCGGTCCGCGCCGCCCACGTGAGCGCGCGCGTGGTTATCGCGATGCTCGGGATATTAAAGGAATGACGCGATGAAAGAATCGAGAAACGTCGAGAGCTTCAGCCTCGACCATACCAAGGTAAAGGCCCCCTACGTGCGGATGGCCGGGAAGAAGTACGGGCCCAAGGGCGACGCCGTGACGAAGTTCGATATCCGCTTTTCCCAGCCGAACGTGGAGTACCTTCCCATGGGGGCGATCCATACCCTGGAACACCTGATGGCCGAATATATCCGCGACGAGATGGACGGGGTGATCGACCTCTCGCCGATGGGCTGCCGCACGGGATTTTACCTGACGGCCTTCGGCGAGCCCGACGAGGAGACGGTGGCGAAAAACGTGCGCGCCGTGCTCGTAAAGGTCGCCGCCTGGCCCGATTCGGAGCCGATACCGGGCCAGGACCCGGTAATGTGCGGGAATGCCCAGGGCCACGACCTCGCCTCCGCCAAGGAATGGGCCGGGCGTTGGGTCGAGGGCATCGACAGGAAGGGCTGGCGCTGTTTCTGACAAGGGGCGTGCCGTAAAGGCCCGCCGCCCGTCCCGCGCGGAAAGGCCGCCTTCCCGCGCGGACGCCTTGCCGGCTTATAAAAACTTCCTGAAGATGTCGTACTTTTTCCCGAAGGGCGCGTAGCGCAGCGGGTTGTCCGCGAAGAGCGAGCGCACGATGACGGGCTTCGCCCGCGTGAAGGTGTCGAAGCTCGCCTTGCCGTGGTACCCGCCCATGCCGCTCGCGCCGGTGCCGCCGAAGGGCACCGTGTGGGTCGCCACGTGCATGACCGTGTCGTTCACGCAGCCGCCCCCGAAGGGCACGCGGGAGGTTACCCTGCGCGCCTGTTTTTTGTCCCCCGTGAAGAGGTAGAGGGCGAGGGGGCGGGGCCGGTCGAGGATCCGGGTAAGGATGCTTTCCTCGTCGGTCCAGGATATTACCGGTATTACCGGCCCGAAAAGCTCCTCCTCCATGACGGGATCGCCCCATTCGACGCCCTCGACGATCGCGGGCTCTATCCGAAGGCTCGCGAGGTCTTCCCGTCCGCCGTGAACGATCCGTTCCGGGTCGGCCCGGGCGCCTTCCACGAGGGCGACGATCCGCTTGAAGTGGTGCTCGTTGATCATGTGGGGGTATTCGCCGTTCAGGTGCGGGTTTTCCCCGAAGAACCGCCTTACGTTTTCCTTCAGTTTCCCGACGAAGGCTTCGCGCACGCTTTCGTGCACGAGGAAGTAGTCCGGGGCCACGCAGGTTTGCCCGGAGTTGAGGCATTTCCCCCACACCGCGCGCTTGGCCGCCAGGTCGAGGTTCGCCGTTTTGTCCACGATGCAGGGGCTCTTTCCCCCGAGCTCGAGGGTCACCGGGGTTAGGAACTTGGCCGCCGCTTCCATGACGACCTTTCCGACGGCCACGCTTCCCGTGAAGAAGATGTAGTCGAATCGCTGGGCGAGGAGGTCGGAGTTCACGTCCCGCCCCCCTTCAATCGCCCGCACGTACTCGACGGGGAAGGTTTCGTTGACCATCTTGGCCACCAGGGCGGAAGTCGCCTTCGAGTAGGCGGAGGGCTTGAGCACCACGGTATTTCCCGCGGCGATCGCGCCGACCAGGGGCATTACCGAGAGCTGGAAGGGATAATTCCAGGGGGACATGACGAGGCACACCCCGTGGGGGTCCCGGTGGAGTACCGCCTTGCCCGGGAGGTTGAAGAGTCCCGGGTACCGCGTTTCCGGCTTGGCCCACGCCCCGAGCTTTTTCAGCATTACCCGGATTTCGCTCAGGACGAGGTAGATTTCGGTGGTGAAGGCCTCGAAATCCGACTTGCCGAGGTCCGCCTTCGCGGCGCCCAGGATTTCCCTCTCGCGGTCGAGGATCGCCCGCTCCAGGCGGCGAAGCTGTTCCTTGCGGAAGGACAGGGGGCGGGTGGCGCCGGTGTCGAAATAGGCGCGCTGCGCCCCGACGATTTCTGCGGTGGTCATAGTATGTCTCCAAAGGGCGCCACGAGGATTCCGTCCTGTTCGATAACGGTGTTCGTGCCGTCCGGGTAATTGACGACGATGGTCGGGTTGCGGACGAGGCAGTCCAGGTGGATCATGGCGTCCGCGTCGTTGTCGTAGTTGCTGCCGATGGCGAAGTGGCAGGTATGGAAGGCCTTTTCGTCCTCCAGCATGTTCCCGCGGATTTCGGCGGCGGGGTTGAGCCCGATGCCGAGCTCCCCGAGCCCCCGGGCGTTCCTCGCGTACTCCTCCCCGGAGCCGGCGGGGATCTTCCCTTCCGCCTCGAATTCCCGGGCCTTGCGTTCCCCGGCCTCGACGGAGGCCCGAAGGAGGTCCGCTTCCTTCCCCCCGCTAATGTCGGCGATAAAGCCCTTCTTGTACACGACCTTCACGGGTTCTTCCACGATAAGGTCCCCCTCGTTCAGGCTTACCGAGCCGTCGAAGACGATGATCCCCTCGGCCTTTCCCGGCAGCGGGCTTATGAACACCTCCCCGGCGGGAACGTTTCCCCCCAGTCCGCCCTCGGTGAAATTGCCGTCGTCCCTGAAGGGCTTTCGTCCCAACACCGGCACGAGGACGTTCGTGCCCCCCGGGGCGGTCACGTGGACCGATTCCGCGCCCTCGAGGGCCTTGGAGATCGCCCCGCAGCGCCGCTGGAGAAGGCCGTAATCGATGCCGGCGGTCCGGCGGAACATGTCGACGGTGACGCCGGGAGTCCAGATCGCCCGGAGGGTCTTCTTTCCTTCCATTTGCCAGTTGAATACGTGGTCGAACCTGGCGGAGCCCTCCGCGGCGAAGGGGTGCGCCGCCGCCAGCCTGTCCTTGCCGAGCTTGTTGGCGGAGAC
>QKCE01000343.1 GCA_003245785.1 Spirochaetales bacterium
AGCCCTACCCTCGAGTTTGAAGTCCCCTTCTTCACCCCCGGCGAAGGCTACACGCCCGTCAGGGTTCACGCCGAAGAAAACGCCGTGCCCCGCGACGCCTTCATTTTCGTTGAACTTTCGGCAGAGGCCTAAAGGAAAAGGCCCGGGCATTCGCCCGGGCCTTTGTTCATACTGTCGGGATGCATCCATCCCGGGTTTGTTTGAATAACTTCCGCTCTGAGAAATCCACGGAAACAGGAACGCCTTCGTATAACCGAATTTCCACTGAAACCGAACCGAACTTTTTTTCCGAAAGTTTCGCATCGATCCACCCGATGATTTCGCCTCGGACAGCGGCAGCCTGATCCGTCATGACGCCGTTCCCTCCTGGGTGACCCGAAGGCTATCCACCCACGCGGTCACGTCCGATTTCCGAAACAAAAGCTTCCCCCCGATCTTCACGAAAGGAAGGGACCGATCCTTGCACCGCCGGTAAATCGTCATTCGGCTACAATGCAGACTTTCGGCCACCGCATCGACCCCGACGTAATAATCAATTCCCGCCTCTTTGGCATTCACCATGATTCAGCGCCTCCTTGTGGATCACAGTCTAGCCAAGAAACAAGAAACCGTGTTTTCCAGATTTTTAACTTTCCGGAACATTTTTGGAAAAACTAGAAAGCCTTTCTCACGCCGGAAGCCTTCCCCTCGTCAATCGCGTCAGCACCGTTATTCACCCGCGCCTCAATACGCCGCCTCGCGTCGTTGAAATCGATCAACTCATCATGGTCGGAATACCGATTCGTCATCTCGATCGAAGAATGGCCCGCCATCTTCATTACCAAATAATCCGGTAAGCCTTCCGACCGCGCCAAGGAAATAAAAAGATGCCGCAAACCGTGCATGCATAAATTCCGCACACGCTGCTCGTCGAGCGAAAGACCTACCATGCATAGAACCTTCTTGAACCCGTCCCGGATCGTCCCGTCGTTCACCGGGCGATCCGGAAACGCGGCGTTCCACAGAATGTAATCCTTCTCTCCCGCCACGAAATTCCTGCACTCGAGAATCGCGTCCAAAACCTGATTGGGCAAGGGGACCGAACGGGTCTTTTGCCACTTCGGCAGCTTCTCGCCTTCCGACACCTCGACGTAATTGCGCTCGATCCGGATAACCCGCCTTTTCGCATCCACCGAATCCCACCGCAAGCCGCGGATCTCCCCCATCCTGAGCCCGCAAAATCCCCCAAGCACGATAGCCGCGTGGATACGGGGATCGGACAACCTCACCGCCGAAACCCTCCGGAACTCCTCAAGGGTCAAAATACCCCTTGCCCGGGGATGCTCGGGAATCTTTCCGAAATGGAGACACCTATCGGGAAGCTCGAATTCCTGGACGAAATAGCGATAGGGAACCCTGATTGCCTGAATGACCTGGTTGATCACCCTACCGGTAATCCCCTTCGAAGCCAGTTCCAGGGCAATATCCTCGAGCACCTTCCGGGTCAGGTCATTCATCTTCTTGCCCGCCAAAAATCCTTCCGCGTGCTTTTTGAGTATTCGTTGATTTATGTAGAGGTATTGATCCGAGAGGGGCTGCTCCCGCAAGGCTTTCATCTTGGCATATTTGCTCGACCGGGTCCAAAACTCGCTCATATACGTCAAAGCATCAGGATTTTGCCGATTTGCGATCAAACCCTTCTTGAGAAGCTCGCCAGCCGCCAAAACGGCCGCTTTTTGGGTTTTGACCTCGGCCTGGGGAAAGGTGACCGTGGTGATTATTTTGCCTTCGGGGGTGTAAAACTTCGCGCGGTAGATGTATCCATTTTTCTTGGGGCGTTTAAAAACATAAAAGGGGGCTCTAGCCATTTTAACTCCTCTGCAGTTTTTGAACCCATTTCTGAACCCAACTGCTTGGAGAGGCAAGAACCCCCTTTCGGGTAGGTCTTACAACTCTTTACGTTGTAATAATTTGCGGCGAAGAAGACTTGAACTTCCATGGGTCGCCCCACTAGCACCTCAAGCTAGCGTGTCTACCAATTCCACCATCGCCGCATTCAGTCAGCGTTCCTTATCGTCGCGCTGACAAAATGAATGTACCAAAACGGCGAAAAAGTGTCAATACGCCCCCGCTTTTTTTGTGCTCACCCGGTTTATACCGGGGCTTTCCAGAGGCCGTGGAGGTTGCAGTATTCGTATGCCGCGACCGCCTTGTCGTCCGCGGTGAGCGCGAATGTCGCCTCGGGTTTTTCGCCGGGGCTGAGGCACTTCCGCTGCCCGCCCTTCTCGGTCTCGAGGTAGATCCACTGGATAAAGTGCTCGGGAAGCATCGGGTGGTCGACGGAGCCGACCTTCACCGTAACGGTCGAACCGGAGACGGTTACCACGGGCACGTGCTTTTCCTTCGCGGCGTCGACGGTGTTCGGCGTAAGCTCGGACATTTCCTCGCCGCAGCATACCAGGGGGACTCCCGAGGCATGCACCATGCCGACGATGTTCCCGCACTTCTTGCAGACGAAAAACTTGTGTTCGCTACATTTTCCCATTTTAATCTCCTTGATCGTTTGTTCGGCCCACGGCCGTTTTTTCCCCGCCATTCATGACCGGGTGTTGACACTTATTAATATTTATTATAACTTATTCAAGCGGTTTGCAAGAACCGAAACGGGCAATTAGCTCAGCTGGTTAGAGTATTACCTTGACATGGTAGGGGTCACTGGTTCGATCCCAGTATTGCCCAAACCGGACTTCCGAAAGGTCGTCCGGTTTTTTTATGCCCTGAGGCCTTTTTTGTTTCCTTATTCTAACATTCTAACGTATATTAATGGCGAACGCAAGGCATTTCGTCACAGAAGTTAGTGGAGGAGGCAATATGAAAAAAAACGTGAAAATCGCCTTTTTCGACGCGAAGCCCTACGATCGCGCCTGGTTCGGCGCGGCCCTCAAGGATCCGCTCTTCGCCGATACGGATTTCGATATAGAATATTTCGACAGCAAGCTTTCAGCCGCGACGGCGCGGCTGGCCCAGGGCCACGACGCGGTATGCGCCTTCGTGAACGACAGGATCGACCGCGACGTGGCGGCCCAGTTGGAGGCGGCTGGCATCCGCCTGGTAGCCCTTCGCTGCGCGGGATACAACAACGTGGACCTGGAGGCCATGTGGGAGAGGATCCACGTGGCGCGGGTTCCCGCCTACTCGCCCCACTCGGTCGCCGAGCATACGGTAGCCCTGCTCCAGACCCTGAACCGGAAGGTCCACGTGGCCTACAACCGGATCCGGGACGGCAACTTCGCCCTCGCGGGACTCGTGGGCCGCGACCTCTACGGCAAGACCGCGGGAATTATCGGCACCGGGAAAATCGGGAAGATTCTCGCGAGAATCCTTTCGGGCTACGGCATGAGGATACTCCTGAGCGATCCCTGTCCCGACGGGGAGTTCGCCGAGGAACTGGGGGCGAAATACGTGGACCGGGACACCCTCTACCGGCAATCCGACGTAATAAGCCTCCACTGCCCCCTGACCCCGGAAAACCGCTACATGATCAACGAGCAGAGCATCGCCCTGATGAAGCGGGAGGCGATCATCCTCAATACCGGGAGGGGCGGGCTTATCGACACGAGGGCCCTGGTGGAGGCGCTTAAGGGTGACAGGATTCGTGGAGCGGGTCTCGACGTATACGAGGAAGAGGAACGCTATTTCTTCGAGGATTGGTCCATGGCGCCCATCCGGGACGACATTCTCGCCCGGCTCATCCAGCTGCCCAACGTGGTGCTCACGGCCCATCAGGCCTTCCTCACCGAGGAAGCCCTCGGGGAAATCGCCCGGGTAACCCTTTCCAATATCCGCGACTGGGCCCAGGGAAAGGCCCTGCCGAACGAGATTTGCTACCACTGCGAGGAAGACGGCAAATACCCGGGCTGCATCCGGGAGTCGAGCGGCTCCTGTTGGACCGATGAGCCCGCGGCGGAGACGAGCCGCTCGCGCCCGGAAGACACGCGGATCCACGGGGTTCCCGTGTGCACGAAGGCCTTCAGCCCGGAAAGCGAGCGCTTCGGCGACGAGGACGATCCCTGCGCCGACGGTTCGGAGTGAGCCGTCAGCGGGCGGGGCGGCGGTAGAAAAAGGCCCCGTTCGAGTCTTCGGGGCGCAGGCCCTTCAGCCTTCCCAATTCCCTGAGGACCTGACCGTCCTCCCGGGAATCCGAGGGAACGAAGCCCGTGTCCTTCAGGGCGCGGTTGACGATAAGCTCGTCCTTGCGCGCCAGGGCCTGGAGCCGGCAGGCGAGATTGATTCCGTATCCCACGTAATCCCGGTATTTTAGCTGGGAAGCCTCGGCGGAAATTTCGTACTTGAATACCTTTTCGGTCACGAGGGCCCCGGCGAGGCCGATCGAGCCGTAGGGCTTGAATAATTCCTCTTCAGTGAAATCCGCGTAGGTATCGAATACGCTGAGGGCTTCGGCGATGGTGCGCTCGGTGGTTTCGTCCCAAATGACGATGGCCCCGTCGCCCATGAGCTTGTAATACGAGCAGTCGAAGGCGAACTGGTTCACGCAGGACAGGAAGTTGGACGTGAACTCCTTGATAAGGCCGAAGACCGTGTCCTCCGGGTTGGAGCACAGGAAATCAGAAAAATTCCGCATGTCCACGCACAGGATTAGGGCGTGTTCCTTTACCTCGGCGAGATAGACGTTATCGAATATATCCACCGGCATTTTGCCCAAGCCCGCCAGGACCGAATGGTCGAGGTCTATCGTCCGGTCGAGGGCGCGAAGGAATTCCCGGGGGCCGCCGAGAGCTTCCGAAACCGCCTGGGCGATCGACTCGTCGGTCGGGAACCGGTCCATGGGGACCCGGTGGGCGAAGGTCGGCATATCGCGGTCCGCGTCGGCGATGACCAGTGTCCCGTCGCTTTCCAGGGCGAGGGCCAGCTGTTCCTCCCTGCCCGTCGCGACGTCACGCACGAGGATTATCCTGTTCTTGAGCGAAACTAGCATAATCCACTGTACCACATAAACTCGCGGTGGTATACTAAAGCGCGCTTTGGACTAGGGATTACGGCCCCAAAGGAGTACCTGCATGCCGAGTTCGCTCGTTTCGTTGCTCATCCCCAAGGAACACGTTTCCAGGATGCCCTTCCGGATCCAAAAACGGCTTTCGTTCATCGTCATAACCAACGTGGCGTGCTTCGTCGCCTTCCTTCTGCTGCCCCCGGTCTCTTACCTCTCCTTCGGGATGAGCCCCTTTTTTTTCATGCTCGTGGGTCTCGCCCTGGTGCTCGCCGCCTCCCTCTTCCTCCTGCGCGCGGGTAAGCTTTCCCTGGCGGGTGACCTGATGACCTTCACGTTGACCCTCGCCTCCATTTCGGTGCTTTTCTTCATGAAATACGAGGGAACCCCCCACGAGGCGTACCGGCCCTTCGCCTTCATCAGCGTGGTCGCGGTATGCAACCTGATGATCTCCCTCTCCAAGCGCCAGGTCTACTTCTTTTTCCTCCCCGTAATCACGGGCTGGATCGTTTTTTTCGCGACCCTTTACCGGCCGGTCCTCCTCGCCTCCCCCTCGGTTACCATTGCGGTCGCCGGCGCGGGGTTCGTCGGGCTCACCCTTGAGAACGTCATACTGCTATCGCTCCATCGCCTGAGCAACGAGCTCCTCGACGTGGCCGAAAGCGAGACCGAGATCGCCCGCCGTTCCTTCGACGACCTGAAGCAGATGGTCGAGGGCGCCCGGGAAGGCATATCGATCGGCGACCACCTCCTCGACGCGGTCGGCGAGGTTCGAACCCAGTCGGAACGCGTCGAGACCGCCCAGAAGGAGCTTCTCGACAACGCGAACGCCCTCGCGGAAGAATCCGCGTCCTTCGGCGAGGCGAGCGCGCTCATGCTCGCCGACGCCCGCGCCATGCGGGAACAGATCAATACGCAGAATTCGGTCATTACCGAGACCTCGTCCACCATTACGGAAATTTCCTCGAACCTCGAAAGCATCAGCTCCATCGCGACCCGCAGGCGAAACAACCTCGACGACCTGGCGAAGGGGGCCCACCGCCAAAAGGAACTCGTGTCCCGCCTCCGGGAAGGCATGTCTTCCGTCGAGCAGTCCTCCTCGGGCATCGGGGGATTCATCCAGACAGTTCAGGATATCGCGAGCCGCACGGCCCTCTTGTCGATGAACGCGTCGATCGAGGCGGCCCGGGCGGGAGCCGCGGGGAAGGGTTTCGCGGTCGTCGCCCAGGAAATCCGCAAGCTTTCCGAGGAAACCCAGCGCAACGCCGGGACCATAGAGACCCTCCTCAAGGAAAACGGGCGGACGGTCTCCGAAACGGGTAACGTGATGGAAGAATTTACCGAGTTCGTGAACCGAAACACGAGCGAGACTTCCGCCCTGATAGACGCGATCGACGAGATACTCCGGGGAATCGGCGAGATGAACGTCGGCGCGAACGACATGGTGCAGCAGGTCCGAAACCTGGTGACGAGCACCGAGACAAGCGCCAACACGATCCGCGAGGTAGCCGAGGCGGTGGAACTGCAGCGGACGTCCTTTACCCACATTACGGACATATCGGACCGGCTGCACGTCCTGGTAAAGGGACTCGAAACCGCGGTCCACGGCATAACCGCCTCGACGGAAAGCCTCGCCGAGACGGGCCGCCTCAATATCGAGCAGGCGAAAAAGCTGAGCCTCCAGGGCTGACGGCTTACCGGGCGCCGGTTACTCGAAGCGCTTTACGAGGTACGCGTACCGCTGTTTCAGGATCGCGCTTTTCGAGATGGTGTCCGGCGTATATTTGATCGGGGACGAGAGGAGCGTGACGAGGCGCACCGCCCGGTCGGTCGAGAGCCCCCCGATATTCGCCTTCCAGTAATGCCAAGCGGCGCCCGGCATGCCGTAGACGCCCTTTCCCCACTCCGCGTAATTCATGTACAGTTCCAGGATCCTGTCCTTCCCCATGACCCATTCCATTTCCAGGGCGACGAGTATTTCGAGGTATTTCCTGACGTAGCTTTTTTCCGGGTTGAGGAAGAGGGTGCGGGCGGTTTGCATGGTGATCGTGCTCCCCCCGTACATGGGAGTCCCGATATCCCGGTTGAGGCGCCACGCGTTCTTGAGCGCCGGGAGGAGTATCCCGCGGTGGGTCATGAAGGAGCCGTCCTCCACCCGGACGGCCATGGAACGAAACCGGAACGGGATCTTTTCCAGGGGCACGAAGCGGATAGGCTCGTTTTTCCAATGCCAAACCACGCTCCGGTAGAGCATTATCCCGGTCACCGGGGGGTCGAAATATTTGCAGAAGAGCACCAGGGGCATGGTTACGACGAAGAAGAGAAGGTGCAGCCACGCGCCGAAAAGGACGAGGGCGAGGGCGGCTTTTTTCGCGAAAGCGAGAATCCGGGCTTGGGCGGTATCGACGGAGACCGGCGGGGTCCCGGTAGCGCCGGGCGACCCGGACGGGGCTTCGCCCGGACTTTCGGCAGGGGTTTTCCGCGGGGTTCGCGCGGCGCGCTTCGGGGCCGGGGTTTCCGTTACGGAACCGTCGGCGCCGCCGCGGGCCCGCGAGGCCGGCCGCTCGGCTACGGGATCGTCCTGTGTCGCTTTCATGGATTACCGTTTCCAGAACTGCTTCGTAAAGAGCACGAATACCGTGAATACCTCGAGGCGCCCGACGAGCATCATGCAATAGAGCCATATCTTGATCCAGTCCGGAAAGAAGGCGTAGTTGAACATGGGGCCCACGAGGGAAAAGCCCGGGCCGATATTCCCGAGGGT
Organism: Spirochaetales bacterium; assembly: GCA_003245785.1. Classification (GTDB taxonomy): domain Bacteria; phylum Spirochaetota; class Spirochaetia; order Treponematales; family Treponemataceae; genus Teretinema. Next base: position 7,752 of record QKCE01000343.1, read on the forward strand.
CGCCAGGGTGGCGGTGAGGCTCGTCATTACGTCGAAGCCGCCCCAGGCCACCACGAGGGTGGAGATGACGACGGTACAGAGATAGAGCCACACCATGGCGGCTATGTTATACACGATGTTCTTCCGCATGTATTGGCGGTTCACGAAGATGCCGTAGACGCCCCGGGGGTTCACCATGTATTTCATCTCGGAGAAGCCCATCTTCACGAGGGTCACGATGCGCCCCACCTTTATGCCGCCGCCCGTCGAGCCGGAACAGCCGCCGATGAACATGACGGCGAAGAGCACGGCCTGGGAGAAAAAGGGCCATTTGAGGAAGTCGGCGGTGCCGAAGCCCGTGGTCGTGAGGATCGAGGCCACCTGGAAGGAGGCGAACCTGAAGGATTGGAAAAAGCCGCCGTAGGTGCCGCTCGAGCGCAGGTTCAGGGCGACGAAGGTCGAGCACAGCAGGAAGATGGAGACGTACACCTTCCATTCAGAGTCCTTGAAAAGGGCGCGGTAGTCGCCGTGCAGAAGCTTCCAGTGGAGCGCGAAGTTCGAGCCGGCGAGGACCATGAAAACCGTAATGACCGCGTCGATGTAGGCCGAGCCGAAGGACCCGACCGAAACGTTCCTGGTCGAGAAGCCTCCGGTAGCCATGGTCGCGAAGGCGTGGGTAACCGCGTCGATGACGTTCATGCCGCCGATGAGGAGGAGCACGACGAGGGCGACGGTGAGGCCGAGATAGACGAGCCAGAGGATGGAGGCGGTCTGGGAGAGGCGCGGGGTGAACTTGTCCACCTGGGGTCCCGGGGCTTCCGCTTCCATGAGGGCCCTTCCCGATATGCCGAGGAGCGGGAAGATGGCGACGGTGAGCACCACGATGCCCATTCCCCCCAACCAATGGGTGGTCGCGCGCCAGAGGAGCAAGGATTTCGGCAGGGCCTCGATATCCGTGAGAATCGTCGCGCCGGTGGTGGTGAACCCCGACATCGACTCGAAGACGGCGTCCACGAAGGATGGAATCCAGCCGGACAGCACGAAAGGCAGCGCGCCGAGGACGGAAGCGGCTACCCAGGAAAGCACGACGAAGAGGTATCCGAAGCGGGAGGACAGCACCACCCTCTCGGTGACCACCAGGAAGGAGAGCGCGAAAAGGAGGGCGCCGAGGGCGGTGGGGATGGCGAAGGCGCGAACCGCCGCGAAACCCTCGCCGAGGGCGAGTCCCGCGAGCATGCAGACCAGGATAAAGACCGAAATGATCGAGAGAAGGACGGAAACGGCCCGGAAAAGCGAGCGCGCTTCCCCGGCTTTACCGCTCATCGCGGCCCCCGAAGATCGATTCCAGCGCCGTAATATGCTGTTTTCGGGTAACGAGGCCGATTTCGTCCCCTCCCGTAAGCACGGTTTCGCCGGAAGGCACGATGAACTCCCCGCCCTTTATTATGAACGCGATGAGCACGTCCGCGGGGAGGACCACGTCGCGGAGGGAGAGGCCGGCGACCGGGGAAGAGGCGTCCACGAGCAGTTCGACGATTTCCACGTCGTCCTCGTAAAAGCCGAAAATGGTGCGCATGTGGGCTTTCCTGACGATTTCGAGCACCGCGGCGCTGACGGCGTCGTTGGCGGACACCACGGCGTCCAGTTCCAGCTTGTGTTGAAGGGAGAAAAGCCGCTCGTTCTCCGCGATCGCGATCGCCTTTTTCGCCCCCAGGTGCTTTGCCAGCTGGGCGGCCATGAAATTCTTCGACTGGGAGCCCGTGGCCGCGACGAAAAGGTCGGTGCGGTCCACCCCGGCCGCCTCGAGGGCGCCGGGTTCCGAGCTGTCGGCGCAAATTACCTGGACGCGCTGGTACTCGCGGGAAAATCGCTTGCAGGAGTCGGACATGAAGTCCATGAGGGTGATCGAGGGCTTTCGCCGGAACAGCCGAACCGACTTGCCCCGCCGGGCCCCCGCCACGGATTCCTCGGAATCGAGATACTCGATGATCCATTCGGAAATCTTAGTGGCCCCGAGCACGAGCACGTGCCGGATGGCGTCGTCGAGGCCGTGAACCTTTCCGAGGAGGGCGTCGAGGGAATCGGGCTGGCCGAGGACGTAGAGGCGGTCGTCGGCCTCTATACGGCAATCCCCCTTCGGGACGATGATCGCGCCGTCGCGCACCACCGCCGCCACCAGGAAGTGGCGCAGGGCGCTTTGCCGGAGATCCCCGAGGGTGTGGCCGACGAAGCCCGGAAGGGCCGCGGACATGACGGTCCGGAGCTGGAGGGCCCCGTTATGGAGGGGATAGACCGCCCCGGCGAAGCCCTGGGCGACGATCCGCACGAGCTGGCGGGCGGCTTCCTGGGCCGGATTCACCAGCCAGTCGATGCCGAAGGTTTCCCTCTGGACCTCGGAGAGGGCGGAATAGAAGGGGGTTTCGACCCGGGCTATCGTCCTCGTGCCCTTCGATTCGGCGGAAACGAGGCCGCAGGCGACGATATTGACGGAATCGGAGCCGGTCATGGAGATGAACCAGTCGGCGGTATCGATTCGGGCCGACCGGAGGGTCTCCGGACGGCTTCCGTCGTCGTTAATGATGAGACAATCGAGCTCGTTGTCCACGAGACGGGCGGTCTCGGGATTTTGCTCGATCATGACCACGTCATGCTTTTCCTTGATGAGCTCGCGGGCGATCGAGGTTCCGACCAGGCCCGCGCCGACGATGACGATGCGCATGGGGCCGATTATAACCGACCGTCGCCCCTTTTGCTAGCAGGCCTCCATGCCGGCCTTTACGGCCGCCACGTTGAGGGGAATGAGAGCCTTTTTACCGCCGGGGAAGAAATGGGACAGCACGCCCTCGAGTCCCGCGAGGATCTCCGCGTGGGTGCGTTTCGCGAGGGCGCCGAGCATTACCATGTTGGCCACGCGGACGTTTCCCATTCGGTCGGCGATCTCGGTCGCCGCCACCGGCACGACCTTGAAGCGCTCGATCACGGCCTTCGGCAGCTCCGCGAGGGGGACGAGGGAGCTGTTCACTATCATGAGCGCCCCTTCCTTGAGGGTCGAGATGCAGGCCTCAAGACTATCCCGGTTCATTACCACGGCGGAATCGGCCTTCGATACGATGGGGCTCGCGATGGCGGAATCGGCCACCACGCAGCTCGCCCGGGCGATGCCGCCGCGCTTTTCCGCGCCGTAAAAGGGGAAAAAGCTTACCTGCTTGCCTTCTTCCATGCCGCAGGAAACCCAAATTTGCCCGAGGGAAATGATTCCCTGACCGCCGAAACCGGCGAAAATCGTCTTCTCGACCATCGGTTACGCTTCCTTTCCCGCGCTCGCGGCGGGCAGTTCGTTCTTGATCTCCCCGAGGGGGAATTCGGCAGTCATCGCGGTGCCTACCCACTTCGCGGCTTCCACGGGTTCCATGACCCAGTTCGTGGGACAGGGCGACAGTATTTCCACCATCGTGAACCCGGTTCCGTTCATCTGGGCCTCGAAGGCCTTCTTTATATACTGTTTCGTCTTCTGCACGTTGGCCGCGGTATTCACCGCGCCCCGGGCGAGGTAACGCGTGCCCTTCAGGGTAGCGAGCATCTCGAGCACCCGGATCGGGTAGCCCATGCCCGCCGCGTCGGGGTCGCGTCCCTGGGGCGCCGTGGCGGCCTTTTGGCCAACGAGGGTCGTCGGCGCCATTTGGCCGCCGGTCATGCCGTAAATCGCGTTGTTCACGAATATTACGGTAAATTTCTCGCCCCGGTTCGCCGCGTGGATGATCTCGGCGGTGCCGATGGCCGCGAGGTCGCCGTCGCCCTGGTAGCAGATTACCAGGTGGTCCGGGAGCATGCGCTTGATGCCCGTCGCCGCGGCGGGAGTCCGCCCGTGGGGGGGCTGGACCGAATCGAAGTCAAAGTAAAGATCCGCCCAGATCGCGCAGCCCACGGGATTCGTGATGATGGAACGGGTCTGGACCCCCATGTCGTCGATGATCTCGCAGATAATCCGGTGTATGGTCCCGTGGCCGCACCCGGCGCAGTATTTGGTCTGCACCGGCAGGAGGCTTTTGGGGTGTCCCGCTACCAATTTCATTTTACGCCTCCCAATTCTCGCGAAACGCGCTCGAATACCTCTTCCTCGGTGGGAACCATGCCGCCCGCGTGGGGAAGGAGAGCGACCGGAAGCCGGTCCCTCAGGGAGAGCCGCACGTCTTCTACCATCTGGCCCATGCTCATTTCCACGGTGAGTACCCTGGACGCGGACCCGCAGGCCCCGTCCAGTTCCTTCGCGGGGAAGGGCCACAGGCTTATCGGGCGGAAAAGCCCGACCTTGAGCCCCGCATCCCGGGCCGCCTTTACCGCGCCCCGGCATACCCGGGAGGCCGTGCCATAGGCGACGAGCACCAGGTCCGCGTCCTCGCACTGGATGGCTTCGTACCGGGATTCCTCGCGTTCTATCCGGGCGTAACGCTCGAAACGGTCGAAAACAAGCCGCTCCAACTCCTCGGGGACGAGGTTGATGGAGGTAATATGCCGCGGCGCGCGGTTTTGTTCCTTTTGATGTCCCGCGGCCCAGGTGGACTTGTCGGGCAGGGTCGAGAGGTCCCGGAAGGGAGGCAGCTCGATTCCTTCCATCATTTGCCCGATCACGCCGTCGCCCAGGATGAGGACGGGCATGCGCCACTTGTCCGCGAGGTCGAAGGCGAGCCAGGTAAGGTCCGCCGCCTCCTGCACCCCCGAGGGCGCAAGGACGATTACCCGGTAATCGCCGTGGCCGCCGCCCCGGGTGGACTGGAAGTAGTCGCTCTGTGCCGGGGCGATCGAGCCGAGTCCCGGCCCTCCCCGCACGATATTCACGTATACCATGGGGATATCCGCCCCGGCGGCGTAGGAAATTCCTTCCTGCTTGAGGCTTAGCCCGGGACTCGATGAACTGGTCATGGCCCGGGCACCCGTGGCGGCCGCGCCGTAC
>QKCE01000325.1 GCA_003245785.1 Spirochaetales bacterium
GTGGCGGGGAGCACCTGTATCGCCGAGCGGGCCTTCGCGGCCAGGGTCGCGTCGAAGCGGCCGAGGACGGCCCCGGTATCGGTCTCGATTATCGCGTAGTAGTCGTTGTTTTGCCGTACGAGCATGCTCGGCTCGGCGATGGAGTCGGTTCCTTCCTTGAGCACGTCCAGGCTGTCCGGGTCCAGGAGCACGAGCTTTACCGTCCCGTTGCCGCCCTTCTTTCCCGCCACGGCCATGAGGCCCGCGCCGGTATCCACCAGGATGCGGTTGCGGATCGAGTTGAGGGGCGAGGTCTTGAGCACCTTGCCGGTATTGAGGTCCACGATCTCGAGCTCGGCGAGGAGGGTATTCGCGTCGATTATCCTGAGCGCGTAGGCGGGGGTGGCTTCGGCCAGGGCGGTCTTCTCCGCGGCCTTCGCGGCGGCGGCGTTCTGGTCAACCTGCTTTTGCACGTCCGTGGCGATGTCCTTCCGCTCGGTCTGGGCCTCGCTCGCCTTGGTGTCCGCGAGTTTTTGGTCCGCCGCGGCGTTTTGCTCGCTCTGGGTAACGGCCGCCTTGGCGTCCGTGGCGGCTTGCTGCTTTTCGGTCGCGGTCTGCTGCTTTTCGGCGGCGGCCGCGGCGGTCTCCGCGGCCTTGGCTTGAGCGGCGGCGTCCTGCGGGTTGGCGGCGGCGGTCTTGGCCGCGGCGTCCGCGGCCTTCTGGGCGGCGGCGGCGTCGGCCTTCGCGGCGGCGGCATCGGCCTCGGCGGCGGCGGCGTCGGAGCGGGCGGCGGCCGCGTCCTTCTGGGCGGTTTCGGCCCGGCTCTGGGCGGCGTCGGACTCGCGCTCTTTCAGGTCCACCATGTCCTTGCGGGTATCTACCCCGGCGTTCTCGTCTTCCTTGATCTTGCTGACCACTTCGGGGGCGGTGAGGGAGGTCGTGTCGATGGTGCTGACGGTTCCCGCGAGGCGCGCCTCGGAGAGGGGAATGACGATCTGGCTCTTGCCCGCCCACTCGTCCCAGCGAAGGGAGAGGCCGACCTTGTCGGCGGTGAGGTAACCCGTGACTACGGGCTTGTATTTCGCCTTGAGGGCCTCGAGCTTGCCCCGGTTCACCGCGTTGTATACCGTGACGAAGACCGCCAGGGTGTTCGCGTCCTTGGCGGAATAGCCGTAGGCCGCGGAGAGGTAACCGGCGAGGATTCGGCGGACGTTGTCGATATGGTCCACCCCGGCGTTCGGCCCCAGGATAAGGATATCCGCGTCGAGCCCCGTCTTTACCGCGGGGTCCACGGCGTGGATTATCCGGTACCGGGCCGCGTCCCCGGCTTGGCCGGCGGCGAGAAGGGCCTGTCCGAGGGTGGTCCCTATCCCGGAGATTTCCGCCGCGGTGCTCACCGTGTCGTGGGGACCGACGTAATTGATGAATTCGATCGTCGCCGCGTCGGCGGTCTGGAGTTCGGTCTGGTCAACCTCGAGGGAAAAGGCGGTTACGGTAAGCAAACCGAAAAATAGGGCGGTCGCGAGGCTTTTCTTCATCCTGGGTGTCCTCCGGCAATGGTTATCGGCTTTTATTGTACTATATTTCCGACCACCTGTCGCGCGTATTCTCTCGTCGCGGCCCCGTAGGGTTCCTGGGTAAAGCCAACGAGCATGGCGGCGTATTCCGCGGCTTCCCGGTCCGGCGCGTACCGGATGAGGGCGAAAAGGGCGTCGCAGACCGCGCGGTTCACCGTGTCGTTGGAGACGCCGGCGCCCCGGGCGAGGCGCTTCACCGCGGCGGCGACCTTTCCGCCCCGGTCGCCCCCCGTGGCGGCGAGCCCGTAAAGGATCCCGACCGCCAGGGTTTCCCCCGGCGCGTCATAGGCGCGTTCCACGAGGAAGTCCCGATATTCCGTCGAGCCGAGCTGTCCGAGAAGGCTCGCGGCCCGGGCGCGCTCGGTGTCGTAAAAGCCTTCCCGAACGCCCACGGGAACGAGGGACCCGAAGCTGCCGTTTTTCACTATCGCCTCGAGGCGCCGGGCCCACCGGGGTTCGTCCACCCCGACGAAGTCGGCGCCCGGAGCGGCCTTCCCTGTGCCGAAGGCGAGGGACTCGGCGACGAGGCCGAAGAACTCGCGCACCTCCCCGGTGTCCGGATGGGCCAGCCAGGCCGCCTCCCGCCCCGTCCCGGAAAGAATTCCGTAGTTCGCGGAGACGCCCGGCGAGGACGCCGCGCTGCCATCCGCCTTGCCCGAGGCGGTTCCGATCCGCCGTTCTCCCGTCCAGGCGCTGACGCTCCACCCCGACCCCGCGGCGTAGACGCTCCCGTCCGAGGCGAGGGCGGTAACCTTCTGGCCGGCCGGAACGCGAAGGGACCAGAGAACGCTTCCCCGTTCCGACAGGCCCAGGGCGAGGGCGGGGGCGAGAACGTACAGCTGGCCATAAGCCGAGGAAAGGCGGGCGGCGCCCGAGACGGCGAAACCCGTAGGGGCTTGCCAGGAAGGGGCGCCGTCGGTGGGGTTTACCGCCCGGATCGAGCCGTCGGCGGAAAGCGCATAGAGGGTTCCGGGGACGGAACGGAGGGCCGAAACGGGCGCCCCGGCCGCGAGGGACCATACCCGCTCGCTTCCCCGGTTTCCCCCGGCGGAACGGAGGTCCCAGGCTTCCACGGAACCCGAGGGCGTGCCCGTCGCGAAGCCGAAGGGCAGGGGCGCGATCGAAGTAACGGCGGAATCGAGGCGGAGGGTTTCCCGGAGTTCCCCGTAAGGGCTCAGTCTTGCGAGGACGGGTCCCGCGCAGCCGACGAGGAGGTCCCCGTCGCCGGTCTCGCCCACCGGGCCGGTAAAGGCCGAGGGTAGGGAGGCCTTCCATAACTGAAGCCCGTTCTGGGCAAAGCAGCGGACGAAGCCTTCATAGAGCACGAAGAACCTGCCGTCGCGACCCGGATAGGGGTCGGCCACGGGGGTTCCGGAGCCGCTGGCGCGCCACAGGGGGTTGCCGTCCGCGCTGTACAGGGATACGTTGCCAGGCCGGGAAAGGGCGCAGGCGTAGCCCTCGCCGAAGACGGTCAGGTACGGGGTCGCGCCGCCGGGAAGCCGCCCGCTCCAGAGAAAGTTGCCCTCCCGGTCGAGGCAGGTGATCGAACGGTCGTCGGTGACGGTTACCGTCCGGTCCCCCAGGGCGACGGGACCCGCGACCGGGTCGCCCGAAAGGACCTTGGTCCAGCGGGGAGGGGTCTCCCCGGGGGCGCGGGCTGCCGCGAAAACGAGGACGCAGAGGATTGCCGAAAAGTAGAGCGAGCGGTTCACCGGACGAACCGCCCGTACACCTCGGCGTGGTGGGTCTGGGGGTAAAAATCGAAGAGGGTCAGGGATTCAAGCGTATAGCCCGCCTTCTCCAGGAGGGCCGCGTCCCGGGCGAAGGTAACGGG
>QKCE01000256.1 GCA_003245785.1 Spirochaetales bacterium
CGCCTTGGAAGGGGGCAGTATGGGATCATCACGCCTTAAGGAGGTTTTTATGGAATCGATCATCCTGCCCGTTTCCCTTTTCGTGCTGACCATGGCGATCACCCCGGGTCCGAACAACATGCTGCTTACCGCGTCGGGCGCGCGCTTCGGCTACCTCGCGACCCTGCCCCACATCGCGGGTATCATCCTCGGTATGCTGAGCCAGCTCCTGTTGAGCGCCCTCGGCATGGGTCTCCTTTTCGCCCGCTTCCCCGCGGCCCAGGGAGCCCTCAAGGTCGCCGGGACCCTCTATATCCTCTACCTTGCCTGGAAGATCGCCTTCACGGCCCGGGCCGGGAAGGAAGGCGCCGCGTCGGACCGTCCGTTCTCGGTGCTCCAGGGGGCCGCGTTCCAATACCTCAACCCCAAGGCCTACGTGATCACCCTGACCGCCATGACCGTCTATCCGCTGCCGGGCGCCGATTACCTGCCTTCCGTGGCCTTCATCGCCGCGGCCTTCGCGGTAATCGCCTTCGGCTCCATCTCCCTGTGGGCCCTCTTCGGCTCCCTTCTCAACGGGTGGATGAAAAACCCCCGGGCCCAAAGGCGCATCCGCGCGGGCCTGGGCCTTTTGACGGCGGGATCCGCGGCCTTCATACTTCATTGACGGGGCGCTGGCGGAATCCCCTCTTTCGGGCTATCCTGAAACCCGAGGTACCTCATGGACAAGAACGCCTTCGCCCTTACCCCCCCGATGGGCTGGAACAGCTACGACTACTACGATACCGCCGTGACCGAGGAGCGGGTGAAGGCCAACGCCGACTTCATGGCGAAGCGGCTGAAACCCTTCGGCTGGGAATACGTAGTCGTGGATATCGCGTGGTACGCCTACGGGGTCGGCACCCAACGGGACCGCTTCCAATACCTGCCCTTCGGCGACATCGAGCTGGACGAATATTCCCGCGCCGTTCCCTGCCCGGACCGCTTTCCCTCCTCGAAGGGCGGGAAGGGCTTCAAGCCCCTGGCGGACTACGTGCACGGCCTGGGCCTGAAATTCGGCATTCACATCATGCGGGGAATCCCGAGGATCGCGGCCCACTCCAGGGGCGCCCTCCTCGGGCCCGGGGGCGGGAAATCGGCCCTCACCGCCGACGAAATCGCGGACCCCGCTTCCATTTGCGCGTGGAATCCCGACATGTACGGCCTCTTCCCCGACGCCCCGGGCGCCCGGGAATATTACGAAAGCCTTTTCGCCCTCTACGCCGGGTGGGGGGTGGACTTCGTCAAATGCGACGACATCTGCCGCATGGACGCCCCGTCGAGCAAGAAGGAAATCGAGCTCCTCCAGGAAGCCGTCCAGAAATGCGGCCGCCCCATCGTCCTGAGCCTCTCCCCGGGGCCCGCGCGGATCGAGGAAGCCTGGCACTACGCGAAATACTCGAACATGTGGCGGATCACCGACGACATGTGGGACAACTGGCCCCACCTGCGCAACATGTTCGACCGCTGCGAGCTTTGGCAGCGCCACGTCGGGGAGGGGTCCTGGCCGGACTGCGACATGCTCCCCCTGGGAACGGTCGGGAAGGGCTTCGGCGCCGAGCGGAAAACCCTCCTTTCCGCGGCGGAACAAAAGACCCTCATGACCCTCTGGTGCGTCTTCCGCTCGCCCCTCATGCTCGGCGCGGAACTCACCCTCCTGGACGGCGAGACCCTCTCCCTCCTCACCAACCCCGCCGTGCTCCGCCTCGTCACCCACGGCAGGAACCCGCGTCAGGTCGAGCGCGCCGCGGACCGCGCGGTCTGGCTCAGCGAGGACGCCGAGGACGGCTCCGCGTATCTCGCGGCCTTCAACCTGGGCGAGGAAGCCGGGACTTACGCCCCGTCCGGCTACGCCCTCGAGGCGCTGGACGCCGCCCTGGACCGCGCCCGCGAGGCTTCGCGCGCGCTCGGTCACGCGGCCGCGCATGCCGCCTCCTGGACCGACCTCTGGACCGGCGAAACCGTCGGGGGGAAGGGCAAATCGCCGCCCGCCGGACCGCCCGCCGACGTCGAGCTGGAAGCCCACGGCGCCCGGCTATTCAAGATTACCCGCGCGTAAAAGGAGTAAAACGCCATGAACCTGTTTGACCTGCCCCTGGAAGAGCTCCGCTCTTACAATCCGGAAATCGAAAAGAAAGCGGACTTCGATTCCTTCTGGGACTCGACCCTCGCCGAGTCCTCCGCCCAGCCCCTCAACGCGGCCATGGAGCCCTTCGACTACCCGGTCCCCGGGGTGGAATGCTTCAACGTCCGCTTCGACGGCTTCCGGAACTCCCGGGCCAGCGCCCGTTACGTGCGCCCTGCCGGAGCGGCTTCCTCCAAGGGGCAAATCCCGGCGCTGGTCTGTTACCACGGCTACAACTGGAACACCCTTACCGTCGCCGCGGCCCTCAAATACGTCATGCTGGGCCGCTCGGTGCTCCTGGTGGACGTCCGGGGCCAAAACCCGGCCTTCCCCGACCTCGCCCCCTACCCGAACGGCGGCGCCTCCGGCTGGATGACCCTCGGCATCCTCGACCCCGCGTCCTACTATTACCGGAACGTCTACATGGACTCGGTCCGCGCGGTGGACTTCGTCGCCTCCCTCCCGGAAACCGATCCGGCCGACATCGCGGTGGAAGGCGGAAGCCAGGGCGGCGCCCTCACCCTCGCCACCGCGGCCCTGAGCCCCCGCGTCGCCCTCGCCCTCGCCGACGTGCCCTACCTCTGCCACTTCCGCCGGGCGGTCAAAATCTCCACCGAAGGCCCCTACGACGAAATCTACCACTACTTCAAAATCCACGACCAGCTTCACCTCACCGAGGAAAAGGCGTACGAAACCCTGAGCTACTTCGACGTCTGCAACCTCGCCCCGCGAATCCGCGGCCGCGCCCTCGTGTCGGTCGGCCTCGAGGACGCCATCTGCCCGCCCTCCACGGTTTTCGCCGCCTACAACCGCATCCCGGGCGACAAGGAAATCCGCGTCTACCCGGACTACGGCCACGGCGGCTTCTCCCGTCACGACGAGGAAAAAATCGCCTTCCTCGCCCGCGGGAAATAAGCGGGGCTCGGGAGAATCCTTTCGGGGAGAATCAAAATCGAGGCAGGAAGCGCGGCGGGGGGAGAGAAAAATCCGCGCGCAGCCGGCGCGGGCGAAAGTCCCTGCCGGGGCGAAAGCGGTCGCGTGCGGTAGCCGTGCCCGGGCACTTGCCGGGGGGACTCCTACCAGCGGTCCCAGTGAACGTTTTCGCTTCGGTACTTGCCCCTCGGCGCGTAGTCCGGCTTGGCGGGCACGCCGACGGGAATCACCGCCAGGGGTACGACGCTTTCCGGTATCCCGCAGGTTTCGCGAACCGAGCGAATCCGTTCCGGGTCGGGGTGTACCGCGGTCCACACGGCCCCGAGACCGAGGGCGTGGGCGGCGAGGAGGATGTTCTCCGCGGCGGCGGCGCAATCCACCTGCCAGTATTGCTTCGCGAAGGTTTCGTCCTTCCCGGGAAGGCCGCATACCACGATCGCGGAACCCGCCTTGCCGAGCATCTTCGCGTAGGGCAGGCGGGATTCGAGTTTTGCCAGTATGGCCCCGTCGGTAATCGCCAGGAAGGACCAGGGCTGAACGTTCACCGCGCTCGGGGCGGCCATGGCCGCCCTGAGGAGCGTTTCGAGGGTATCCCTGCCCACCTTTTCGCCCGTAAACTCCCGCACGCTATGGCGGCTCATGATCGTCTCCATCGTCTGGTTTCGTTCGCTTCCGTCCATCTCAATGGTCCTCCCCGGTTTCGATATAATGCGGAATTATGTCCGCGTAGGTTCCGTCGTCCATGCGGAAGCCGCCCGGAATCGTGCCGAGCCGCGTAAAGCCGATTTTTTCGTAGAGCCCGAGGGCCGCGGCGTTGCTCGCGACCACGGCGTTGAACTGGAGAATCCGGAAGCCCAGCTCCCGGCATTTCGCGACGGAATGGCGAACGAGCCTTTCCCCGATCCCCTTGCCCCGCTGGCCCTCGGCCACCGCGTAGGACGCGTTCCCCAAGTGCCCGCATCTTCCCAGGTTGTTCGGGTGCAGTATGTAGAGCCCGCGCACTTCGTTTCCTTCTATCAGCATTCCCGTAAAGGACTGACCCGCGAAAAAGGCGTGCCCCGTAGCTTCGTCCAGCCGGTTCTCCTGGGGAAAGGCGATCCCCTCGTCCACGATCCCGTTCCACACGCGAACGCAGCCTTCGATGAAGCGTTTCTCATAAGCGCGAATCCCAAAATCCATTTCGATGCCCCCTGTCCCGATGATACCCAATGCGGCGGCGCGCGAATACCATCGGCGGGCGAAAACCATCGACGGGCGAAATGCGCCGGAGGGCGAAAAGCGCCGACGGGCGAAAAGCGCCGACGGGCGAAAAGCGCCGGCGGGAACGCGGCTTTCACGGGCAGGCGCCTCGACCGGCCGCGCGTTACGCAAGCCTTTTTTGACGGCACGTATGCAAGAATCCTATACTATACCGGTCGACGCAGACCATGAATTATTATCGGAGGAATTAATGAAGAGATTGGTTTCGTTCTTTTGTCTTTCTTTGTCTATCTTCGCCGGTTGCTCGACGACCGGCGCCGGTCAGGGTTCCGGCGTCCAAGCGCCGTATAGCCCTCAGTATTCCATGGTCGAGAAGCGGGCCTGGATATCGGTATCCCAGGTTTTGCTTTACCAGGACGAGACGACGCTTTACGTGAGCTTTACCTACGCTTCCGATCTTTCCGGAAAATACTCCGTCTTCAACCCCCCTTCCGGCAAGGCCTTCATGGAAAAGGGTTCCCTGGCAAAGGGCGGCAATACGGTCGTGCGGGGCATAGACAAGGAATCGCTGGAGGGCATCGAGGGAATAACCGTGCTGTTCTTCCCCGGCGATTATTCGAACGATTCCGAAAGGGCCGGGTTTTTCGTCAGTCGGGAAGAAATACGGCTGAACCGGATTCCCCTAAAACCGGAAGGCCTCGCGGTACAGTCCGCGGAAGCGGAGTCGCCCGAATCCTCGACGGCCGTCGCCCATAACCTGAAGGCTTCGGTTTCGTCGCAGTACGAAATAACGACCGACGACTCCCATAATACCGAATTGAGGGTATCCATCGAGGGGTTGGACGAGCAAAACCTTTCCGTATACTTCGACCGAACCTGGACGGGCGAAAAAAACCAGTCGAAAGTGGTCAACGCGTCGCCCGTCGCGCAGCCTGCCCCGGCCGCCTACCGGTTCATGATTACGCCCGCGGGCCCGAAGGGCGTCATCGGCCTTACCGTCTATTCGGACCGGAACCGCGACTCCCGCTTCACCGAGTCGCCCGTCAGCGAGGAAATATCGAGCTTTCTGGTAGACGTCGCGCCCGGGAAGGGCACGGAGTACGTAATCCGCTATATTTCGGCCAGCGTCGCGATAAAGATCGAGGGAGACCTGGGCAAGTATCGGCATCCGATGATCCTGACCAATCGAAGGGGCGTTGGGTCCTTTCCCAAAGAGGCCTTCGCCATTTCCGACCATATACGGATTACGACCATTATTCCGACCTATTATCCCAACTATGACGCGCTGTCGAGCACCTGCGAGCTCTTCGACGACCTGAACGGGAACGGCCTTTTCGATTACGGGGCAGAACCGGTCATCTCCGAGTCGATCACGATCGACCTGGAAAATCCCGATTCTCCGGCCAATGTCCTTACCGTGACCGACTGACCCCCGCGCCTTCCTTCCGTCCGGCACCTTCCCGTATCATCGGGGAGATGCCGGCTTACGGGATCGATGCCCGGTTCCCGCGGGCACTTCCTGATATACCCCCGAGAAAAACGGATAATCCTCACGCCCCCGTCCCCCGCGGGCCTTTTTTCCGCTTGACAACCATATACATACGTGGTTGTATGTATATATACAAGCTGCAAAGGCGTAGCCCACTCACGATAAGGAGGCTTTCATGAGGAAAGTCATCGTGGCCGCTACGCAAATGGCATGCGGCTGGGATAAAACCGCCAACATACAACGGGCCGAAGCCCTGGTACGCCAGGCCGCGTCGAAAGGCGCCCGGGTCATCCTGTTGCAGGAACTTTTCGAAACCCCCTATTTTTGCCAGCTCGAGAAACCCGAATACCTGAATCTCGCGACTACAGCGGAGGAAAACCCCGCTATCGCCCATTTTCAGAAAGTGGCCCGCGAGCTCGAGGTCGTGCTTCCCATCAGCTTCTACGAGCGCAGGAACAACGCCCGCTACAATTCCATCGCGGTAATCGACGCCGACGGCTCGACGCTCGGCATTTACCGGAAATCGCACATCCCGGACGGTCCCGGCTACGAGGAGAAGTACTACTTCAACGGCGGGGACACGGGCTTCAAGGTCTGGAATACCCGCTACGCCAAGATCGGCATCGGCATCTGCTGGGACCAGTGGTTCCCCGAGACCGCCCGCTGCCTCGCCCTCATGGGCGCCGAAATCCTCCTTTACCCCACGGCCATCGGTTCCGAGCCGCCCTCGCCGGGTTACGACTCCCGCGACCACTGGCAGCGCTGCATGCAGGGCCACTCGGGCTCGAACCTCGTGCCCGTGGTCGCCTCGAACCGCGTGGGTACCGAGGAATTCGACCCTTCCCATATCACCTTCTACGGCTCCTCGTTCATCACCGACCACACCGGCGCGAAAGTCGCCGAGGCCGGCCGAACCGGGGAAACCGTCCTGGTCCACGAGTTTGACCTGGACGCCATCGCCACTGCCCGCGCGGCCTGGGGACTCTTCCGGGACCGCCGCCCCGAGCTGTACCGCCCGATCCTGACCCTGGATGGCGCTACCGAATCTCCCGCGATAAAATAAAGGAAGGAATATACAATGAGTGCTTCTGCCATTACCCGCAAGAAAACCCTCGGTCCCGTGGACCTCGCCTTTTTCAGCTTTTGCGCCATTTTCGTGCTCGACACCATTTCCGCCTCCGCCATGATCGGTCCCGCCGCCATCGGCTGGTGGATCGTCTCGGCCATCCTCTACTTCCTGCCCTACGGACTCGTGTCCGCCGAGCTCGGCACCGCCTATCCCCAGCAGGGAGGCCTCTACGTGTGGGCAAAGAAGGCCTTCGGCGACCGCTTCGCCGCCCGGACCACCTGGTACTACTGGGTGAACGTGGCCCTCTGGATGCCCTCGGTCTACATCCTCTTCGCGGGCATGTTCTCCGCCCTCTTCTTCCCGGCCATGCCCCTGTGGGCCCAGATCCTCATGGCGATCGCCCTGACCTGGCTCACGGTCCTCGTGAACGTGAAGTCCCTCTCGATCGTGAAGTGGATCCCGAACCTCGGCACCGCCGCCAAGATCGTCGTCATCCTCTCCATCGTCGCCGCCTCGGCCAAGGTGCTCCTTTCCGGCGAGGGCTTCGCGAATCCCGTGGACCTCAAGTCCCTGCTCCCGAGCTTCGACGCGGGCCTCGCCTTCCTCCCGGTAATCGTGTACAACTTCAGCGGCTTCGAGCTCATCTCGGGCGCCGCCGGCGAGATGAAGAACCCCAAGCGGGACATTCCCGTTTCCGTCCTCGCCTCGGGCCTCTTTATCACCCTGTTCTATATCCTGACCTCCGGCTCCCTCCTCGCGGTCATCCCGCTCGAGGACCTGAGCCTCGTGAGCGGCATCACCGACACCCTGACCGCGGTCTTCGCGAAGTCCGGGGCGGGCACGGTAATCGTGAACGCCATCGGTATCCTGGCCCTCTTCACCTTCTTCGCGAACATGGTCACCTGGACCCTCGGCTCCAACCGCGTCATGAGCGAGGCGGCCAAGGCGGGCGAAATGCCCAAGGCCTTCGCCTCCGAGACCGGCCCTTCCGCCGCCCCCCTCGGCGCGAGCGTCCTCACCGGCGCGGTTTCCACCGTGGTGATCATCGCCTACGCCTTCTTCGCCGGCGACGCGGAGGACCTCTTCTGGTCGCTTTTCGCCTTCAGCTCGATCATCTTCCTCATTCCCTACGTGCTCCTCTTTCCGGTGTTCCTCAAGCTCCGCTTCAAGGACTCCGCCACGGAGCGCCTCTACAAGGTCCCGGGCCCGAAGCCCTTCCTCGTCGCCATGTGCGTCGTGGCGGAGCTCTTCCTCGTCCAGGCGATCCTCTTCTTCTTCTGGGTCCCCGGCGAGCCGGTGGACTGGTCCCTCTGCGCGCCCCTGCTGGTGGGCACGGCCCTGGCCCTCGGGATCGGCGAGTTCCTCGTATGGCGCTCCTTCCGCTCCCGCCCGGCCGGCGCGAACGCGGTAGGCGCCCCGGCGCCCGGCGCCGCGCTTTCGGAGTAAGCCATGCCTAAGACCCTCAACTCCCGCCCCCGTGCGGACGGCTTCCGGATGCCCGCCGAGTACGAGCCCCACGCGGGCTGCTTCATGGTCTGGCCCGAGCGGCCCGATAACTGGCGCCTCGGCGCCAAGCCGGCCCAGGAAGCCTTCGCCGCCGTGGCGGAGGCCATCGGCCGGTTCGAGCCGGTGACCGTGGGCGCCTCGGCGGCCCAGTTCGCCAACGCCCGCGCCCGCCTCTCCGACGCGGTCAGGGTCATCGAGCTGTCGACCGACGACGCCTGGGCCCGGGACACGGGACCCACCTTCGTGGTGAACGGCGCGGGGGACGTCCGCGGGGTCGACTGGGGCTTCAACGCCTGGGGCGGCCTTTCTGGCGGCCTCTACTTCCCCTGGGACCGGGACGCCGCCGTGGCCCGAAAAATCCTCGAGGCCGAACGGCGCGACCGGTACGAGGCGCCCCTGATCCTCGAGGGCGGCTCCATCCACGTGGACGGGCAGGGGACCTGCATCGTCACGGAGGAATGCCTCCTGAACGAAAACCGGAACCCGCGCCTTTCCCGGAAGGAAATCGAGGCGCTGCTTCGGGATTATCTCGCGGTGGACACGATCGTCTGGATACCCCGAGGCGTCTACCTCGACGAAACCGACGGCCACGTGGACAACCTGCTTTGCTTCTCCGGGCCCGGCGAGATTCTCCTCACCTGGACCGACGACCGGGATGACCCGCAGTACGAACGCTCCCTCGAGGCGCTCCGGATCCTGGAGTCTTCCCGGGACGCGAAGGGGAACCCCTTCCTCGTGCGGAAGCTCGTCCAGCCCGGGCCGCTCTTTTCCACCGCGGAGGAGGCGAGGGGAGTCGACTATTCGGCTTCCTCGGCCCCGCGCCCGGCGGGCGGGCGGCTCGCGGGTTCCTACGTGAACCATTACGTGGCCAACGGCGCTGTCATCGTGCCGACCTTCGGCGTGGAACAGGACGGGCCCGCCCTTACCGTACTCGCGGAAGCCTATCCCGGCAGGGAGATCGTGGGCGTCCCGGGCCGGGAAATCCTGCTCGGGGGCGGAAACATACACTGCATTACCCAGCAGTATCCCGCCGGCCAGGGCGGGCGCTGAGGAACGAAGCCGGCGGGGCCGATTCGGGTTCCCGCCGGTCCTTCGTTTCTCCGGAGGGGTTCTTGCGTCCGCCGCCCATCGGGGATAGTATAAGGCAAGGAGACGCACCCATTCGGACTACGAAAGAACAGGCCCTGGCCACGAGGTCGCGGGTTATCGACGCGGCCCTGACGGTTTTTTGCCGGAAAGGATACGGGGCGACCACCCTCGAGGACATCGCCGCCGAGGCGGGCCTTACCCGGGGCGCCATATACTGGAACTTCAAGAACAAGCAGGACCTCTACGCGGCCATGACCCGGGAATACTACGCGAAACTCGTCGACGACGAGCTGATCTCCCGGGCGGAAAGCGCGGCCTCTCCCCTCGAGGCGCTCCGGAACTACATGTTCAATTACAACCATAACGCGGTCGCGAATCCCCGGGTCCGGGAATTCATGGAGATGATCCGCTACAAGACCGAGGTCAAGTCGCTTCCCCCGGAGATTCTCGAGGTACAGCAGACCATGGACCTGACGATGAAGGCGGAAATAACGGACCTGGTCGACGCCTGCGCGCGGGAAGGGCTCCTGCGCGGGGATTACCCCGTTTCCGTGCTCGCCATGTCGGTGTTGAGTTACCTGAACGGGATAGAAAGCACCTGGATGTTCAACCCGGAGATATTCCCCCTGGAAAGGGACCTGCGCCTGCTCATCGACCTCTTTCTCGATTCCCTGAAACCGCCGCGCCAAGGCGGGGCTTGAGCCCACGAGACCGTCGCCGGGCTGGACGGTCGCGCGACACCTTTCGCGCGCGTTTCCGGCCGGCCAGACGGTCATGGTTGCCCGAACCCCGAAGTTCTTTCCCTTTATCTGGCAAAGCGGCGGGGTCCTCCTTATATTTAGGGTATGAAACGGGCGCGTAGCGGGGTAGCCGCCGGTAAGTCCTTTACCGCCTATATCATTCTACTGGTACTCATCGCCGCGATTACCGCGTTCTTCGCCGTAAGCTCGATACATACGACCTACCGGCTCGAGCGGACCGATTTCATTAACAGGGTCACGACCCTCGGGGATACCTCCCGGCTGGAGCTGGAGACCGATATCGCGAAAGCCTTCGAGGCCGCCGAGGCCCTGGTATCCAACGAGGCCCTCCTTCGCTGGTTTTCCGGCGATCCGGACCCGGTTTACGAGGCGGTCGCCCTGAAGGACCTGGACTCGTTCATGGGCGAAGGCCGCTTCGACACGAGCTTCGCCGCGAGGAAGGATACCGGCGATTTCTATACCGGCTCCCGTCTCGTGGACCGCCTTTCCCCCGACGATCCGGACGATTCCTGGTTTTTCGATTCCCTCGCGATGGACGAGCCCATGGCGCTCAACGTCGACCGCAATCGGGAACTGAACCGGACCCTACTGTGGGTGAACGCCCAAATGCGCCGGAACGGGCAGGTTATCGGCGTTGCCGGCGTGGGCCTGGACATGGACAGCCTGGAAACCCGTCTCGAACGCCTGCTGCCCGGCAAGGACGGAAAAATACTGTTTACGGACGGCAGGGGCGCGGTACAGCTGTCGTTCCCCCTCGCTCTCACCGGCCTCAGGCTCGCGGATATCCTCTCCGACGGGAATCGATACGTAAACCTGAACGAACCGGCCGATCGCCCGTACGATTCCCGGGACGTGCTGTATTCGGTCTCCGATATCCCCCAGCTGGGCCTCTCGGCGGTGGTCATCGCCCCGGTCGCCGACCTGGTCTCCCCGACCCTCCTCACGAATCGCCGGTATTCCGTGGTCAGTTTCGCCCTCATCATCCTCATGCTCCTGCTCTTCGTGGGCGTCGTCCTGAAGCTCCGCGAGACGATCGTCCAGCAAAACCGGAGCCATGACATGACCATCCTTTCCATGTCGATGCTCGCGGAACTCAAGGACCACGAGACGGGGCACCATATCGAGCGGACGAGAAAATATTGCGGGATCCTGGTCGACGAGCTGCGGAAGGACCGCGCCTACTCGAGCTACCTTTCCCCGGGCTACCTCCGCGATCTCGAGCGCTCGGCGCCCCTTCACGACATCGGCAAGGTTGGCATTCCCGACCAGATACTCCTGAAGCCGGGGAAACTCACCGAGGAGGAATTCGAGGTGATCAAGACCCATACCACCTTGGGTTGCCGGGTCTTGGAACAGGCGTGGGACGAGATAGGGGGCGCTTCGTTTTATACAATCGGTATTCAGCTGGTTCAGTACCATCACGAGAAATGGGACGGTTCCGGCTATCCCGACGGCCTTAAGGGGGAGGCGATTCCCCTTTCCGCCCGAATCATGGCCCTGGCGGACGTGTACGACGCCCTGCGCACCGTACGCCCCTATAAAAAGGCTTTCTCCCACGAAAAAACCCTCGAAATCATAAAAAGCGGCGCGGGAACCCATTTCCAGCCCGAGCTCGTGGCGATTTTCCTGAAGCGGGAAGCGGAATTCGAGCGCGTTTCGATCCTTCTACGGGACGACGAAACGACGGGCGGAACCCCGGGCAGAACGCCATGAGCGTCCGTTTCAAGTGGAGAATTGTAAATTCACTAAATAATAATAATATATAATATCTCTAAAACTTGAAGTCGTGTTACTATCGGGTTACACTTGTTGTAACGAGGCAATGCATGCGAAAGATACATAGAATCTTGGTCATCGCTTTGCTGGCTCTGACGTTTTTATCCTGCCACGATTACGTATGGCAGGGCGATTTTGTGGCATCGGTCGGTGAAGGGGTAAGCGAGGTATGGGTTGTCGGGCGTACGGTCTCAGTACTGTCCGATCAGTACGGGTATTGCGTGCCCGGGATGACGAATACCATTACCCTGGAAGTGCGAAACCCGGACGAATTGAACCTTCTCGCCGAGCTCGTTCCGTCAAACGCCTCGCTCGTTTCGACCCCGGTGGCCACGAAACTCGATTCCCGTCATTTCGCCTTCGCCTTTACGGTGGACGATCTCGCCCTGGACGTACCCCTTTCCTTCAGGCTTTCCCTTTCCGCCCCCGGCTCGGGCCGGGAATTCCAGGATTATAATTTTTCCCTGGCCTGCCATTATCCCGGCACCATGGGGCCGGACGTAACCCTTACCCTTCCGGACGCCCTGTCGAACGTTCTCGTCTTTTCGCCCTCGACCCTCACGGTTTCCCAGGCCGAC
>QKCE01000065.1 GCA_003245785.1 Spirochaetales bacterium
CAGCGGACCGGCGAACTGCGGGAAGCGACGGACTCCATTTCCGGGTCCGTTACCGAGGCCAAAAGGATAAGCGGGGAAAACCAGGGACTCGCTGAACGGCTCGCGGAACGGGTGAAGGGGTTCAACGTGTAGCGGGTGCGGCGCTGCGCGGCACGGCTCGGCCCGTTTGAACAGTACTCATCCTAAGCATTACAATTGACTCAATGCAGAAATGTCGGAGGTGTATGATGGAGAAGAACCGAAGCGGTTTTCTCTGGTATGGGCCTTTCGCGTTTGTATTGCTCTTAATTGCTGCGTTAGGCTTGGGTTCCTGTTCCTTGTGGTCTCGACCGAAAGGGATTCTCTTTATCGGGCATTATTATTTCCACTCGAATGATATGCCCGATATATTTCAGTCAATCGCTCTCGGCGAGAAGAAAAAAGTGGCTGTTTTGAATACCAGTCTGGCCAATTACCCGATCTCCAGGCATCTTACCGATAATCAAACTCAAAGGCATCTTCGGGAGAAAAAGTGGGACACCGTTATCTTTACCGATATCGTTTCCGGAATAATGGATGACGGTCAGCTGGAAGCGGAAATTATCCCGAGCTGGGTCGAATTTAAACGGCAACTGGATTCTCTCGGCATCGATGGGCGGTATGTCATGATCAATTGGGCTTACCGGTCGGGCATGGCTTCTACCGTAAATTACCGGACGTTTGAAACCATGCAGGCAAAGCTGACCGCAAATACGGTCAAGGCCGCGGCGTCGACGGGGATACCGTCCATCCCGGTCGGAAACGCGTGGATGGAATTTCATTCCCGATATCCCGATTTCGCATTATGGACCGCCGACGGTTCCCATCCCTCTCCGACGGGTTCGTATCTCGCCGCTTGCGTAATTTACTGCACGCTTTTCGGGGAACCGATCACTAATACGGAAAACCTTCCCCCATGGCTTGACGGCGGCCTCGCCCGGGAAATACGCGAGATCGCGTATACCGCCTCCACCGGGGGGTAATGGCCGATCATAGCCCGAAAGCGCGGACGGGCCCTCACTGGCCCAAAAAAAACGCCCCCTGAAGCGTCGGCTTCCAGGGGGCGGTTCGTTTCTCCGAGGGGAGCGATTATTTCTTCAAAAGCGCCGCGAAGGGGTTGTAGGTCTCCCCGTCGTCCTTTCCGTTCATGTAGGACTGGGCGGCCTTGTCCTGCTCGAAGGAGGAAACCGAGCGGAGGGAAATTTTCCGGTTGCGGACGTCCACGTCCTTGATCACAACGGATATCTTCTGGCCGGCCTTGACCTCGTTCTTGGCCTCGCCGTGCTGCACGCCGCCGGAAATTTCGGATACGTGGAGGAGGCCGTCGATGCCGGATTCAAGGGTGACGAAGGCGCCGAAGGCGGCCACGCGGGAAACGGTTCCCTCGTGCTTGGTGCCCTTGGCGTACTTTTCGGCGACCGAGTCCCAGGGATCGGCCAGGAGGGCCTTGAGGCTCAAGGTGATGCGGTCGTTCTGCCAGTCCAGGCGGATGATCTTGACCTCGATTTCCTGCCCGACGGAAAGCACGTCGCCGACCTCGTTGATACGCTCGCGGGCGATCTCGGAGATCGGGAGAAGCCCCTGGAGCCCGTTGATCTCGACGAAGGCGCCGAATTTCTGGAGGGACTTCACCGTGCCCGTCAGGACCATGCCTTCTTCGAGGGTGGCCTTCTGCTCCTCGCGCTGCTTGGCCTTTTCCTCGGCGACGATCGCGCGGTTGGAGACCAGGATCGAGCGGCCGTTATTCTTGTATTCGAGGATCTTGAAGGTGAGGTGCTTGCCCACGGGGGACTCGCTCTGGTCGCCCCGCTTTTCGCCCATCTGGGAGAAGGGGCAGAAGGCGCGGGTGCCGCCGAGCTTTACCTCGTAGCCGCCCTTGATTTCCTTCTCGACGACTCCCTCGACCGGGATCCCGTTGGCGAAGGCGTTTTCGAGCATCTCGTTCTTGGCGCTCTCGCCGGCGATGCGGGTGGTGAACCGGGGCACGCCGCCCTTCGAGTCGAGATAGTAGGCGGTAACCTCGTCGCCCTCGGCGACGGTAAGGACTCCCTTGTCGTCGGTCAGTTCGGAGCGATCGAGGACCCCTTCGCTCTTTCCGCTCAACTCGAGGAATACGGTATCGTTGGAAATGGATACGACGAAGGTTTTAACCGGCTGGCCGGGCTTGAGCTTATCCATGGACGCTAGGCTGTTTTCGAACATTTCGGCGAAGCTGGTCGCCTCTTGGTTGGTTTCGTTGGTTTTCAAGGTACTCTCCCCACCGATATCGCATCGGTCAAAATAATATATCAGAAAACGATAAGTGGGAAAAGACAAGGGCGGCCGAAATGCGCCGGATGGGCCGCGTTTCTACTGACAGAGACATGGCATTCGGCTATAATCCCTTCGGAGGTTCGCGCGAGCGGCCTCGACAAAACAGAATCGCCAGAATCGGGAGAATTCCATGAAAAAAGCTCTTTTTATCGCCCTTTCCCTCGCGGCCGCCGCGGCGGCCGTCGCCATGGGAGGCAAAGACGCCTCCGGCGCGGACAATTCGCTCCAGAAGGTGAAGGACTCGGGCAAGTTCGTCCTGGGTCTCGACGACGCCTTCCCGCCCATGGGGTATCGCGACGAGAACAACGAGATCGTCGGCTACGACATTGACCTCGCGAAGGAAGTGACTTCCCGCATGGGCGTGACGCTCGCGCTGCAGCCCATCGACTGGAACGCCAAGGAGCAGGAGCTCAATACCGGCAAGATCGACTGCATCTGGAACGGTTTCACGATTACCGACGAGCGCGCCGCCGCCATGGCCTTCACGAAGCCCTACCTAAAGAACGCCCAGGTCCTCGTGGTCAAGGCCGACTCGGCCGTGAAAGCCCTCGCGGACCTCAAGGGCAAGACGGTGGGCCTCCAGGCGGGCTCTTCCGCCGCCGACGCCCTCGACTCCGCCGTCGACTTCAAGGCTTCCCTCAAGGGCACCGTCGAGTTCAAGGACAACCTGACCGCCCTCATGGACCTCGAGGCCCGCGGCGTGGACGCCGTGGTCATGGACCTCATGGTCGCGAACGATAATATCAACCGTTCCGGCAAGGCCTACCGTATCCTCGGCGAGTCCCTCTCGCCCGAAGACTACGGCGTCGGCTTCCGGAAGAAGGACATCGCCCTCCGCGACGAGGTGCAGAAAAAGCTCGAGGAGATGGCCGCCGACGGTACCCTCGCCAAGATCACGGTGAAGTGGTTCGGCGCGGACATTTCCACGGTGGGTAAATAAGCGATGCGGACCGGAGGGCTAAGGCCATGCTGAAAATGCTCGAGGCGATGGGGCAGGGGACCGTGGTTTCCCTGGAAGTGTTCGTGCTTACCCTGCTCATTTCGATACCCCTGGCCCTTCCGGTCGCCTTCGGCCGAATGTCGAGGAACCCCGTCCTTTCGGGGGCGGTGAACCTCTACCTCCTGGTCATGCGGGGCACGCCCCTCATCCTGCAGCTCATCTTCGTGTACTTCGCGCCCTACTACCTGTTCGGGCTTTCGGGCGGCCGCTTTACCGCGGTGATCGTGGCCTTCTCGATCAACTACGCCGCCTACTTCGCGGAGATTTACCGCGGCGGCATCGAGTCGATCCCGAAGGGGCAGTACGAGGCCGCGAAGGTGCTCGGCTTCACCAAGGGCCAAACCTTCTTCCGGATCGTGCTCCCCCAGGTGGTGAAGCGCATCCTCCCCGCCATGGGAAACGAGGTGATAACCCTGGTGAAGGACACCGCCCTCGCGCAGACCATAGGCGTGGCGGAGCTTTTTCGCGCCGCCCAGAACGCGTCGGCCCGCCAATTTTCGACCCTGCCCATCTTCGTGGCCGGGGTATTCTACTTCGTGATGAACTGGGTCGTTTCGGCGGCCTTCGCGCGGGCCGAGAAGCGCCTGGCGTACTACCGGTGAGGACGGACCGATGGAAACCCTGATTGTCGAGAACCTTTCAAAGTCCTACGGCGCCCTCGAGGTCATCCGGGACATATCCCTTTCGGTATCAGCGGGGGAGGTGCTCGCGGTAATCGGCCCCTCTGGGTCCGGGAAGTCGACCCTGCTCCGGTCCATCACGCACCTCGAGACCGTATCCGGCGGCTCGGTGAGCGTCGGCGGCATCGACCTGGTGCGGGACGGCGTATACGCCCACGCGGGCGACCTTCGTTCCGCCTGCCTCCGCATGGGCCTCGTGTTCCAGAACTTCAACCTCTTCCCCCACCTCTCGGTTCTCCGGAACGTGACGGAAGCCCAGGTCCGGGTCCTGGGGCGGAGCCGCGCCGAAGCGGATGGCCGAGCCCGGGAACTCCTGGCGAAAATGGGCCTTTCGGACAAGGAAGCCGCGTACCCCTGCGAGCTTTCCGGGGGCCAGCAGCAGCGCGTCTCGATCGCCCGCGCCCTGGCCCTGGACCCGGAAATTCTCTTTTTCGACGAGCCCACGAGCGCCCTCGATCCGGAACTCACCGGGGAAATACTCAAGGTCATCCGCGCCCTCGCGGCCGAGAAGATGACCATGGTCATCGTGACCCACGAAATATCCTTCGCCCGGGACGTCGCGGACCGCGTCATCTTCATGGACGGCGGGGTTATCGTGGAAGAAGGCCCGCCAACCGAAGTGATCGGGAATCCGAAGAACTCCCGAACCAAGGCCTTTCTGTCCCGCATCTCGACCTGATCGAAAATAGTTGACATGGAAAACAAATGATGGTACTCATGGAATTGTCGGAATAATTCCGCGTCCCGGGAGGATCGAGCAATGTCCATCATCGAGGTAAGCGGCCTCTGTCGCGATTTTGAATACTACGAAAAAACCGAGGGCCTGGGCGCCTCGCTCAAGAATCTCGTGAACAGGAAAAAGCTCGTGAAGCGCGCCGTGAGCGACGTGAGTTTCTCGATCGACGAGGGCGCGACCGTCGGGTTTCTCGGGCCCAACGGCGCGGGGAAGACCACCACGCTGAAGATGCTTTCGGGAATCATGCACCCCAGCGGCGGGGAGGCGAGGGTGATCGGCCACGTGCCCTGGCAGCGGAAGAAGGATTTCCGCATGCAGATTTCCATCGTGATGGGCCAGCGGAGCCAGCTCTGGCCCGACCTTCCGGCCCTGGAATCCTTCGACCTGAACCGCGAAATCTACGAAATAGACCGGCGCGCCTACCGCGAAACCCTGGACGAGCTCGTCGCCCTCTTCGGGATCGAGGAACAGCTCCCGGTCCAGGTGCGCCGCCTCTCCCTGGGGGAGCGCATGAAGATGGAGATCGTCGCCTCGCTCCTCCACCGGCCCCGGGTCCTCTTTCTAGACGAGCCGACCATCGGCCTCGACCTCCTTTCCCAGCGCTCGATCCGGGACCTCCTGAAGGGCCTGCGGCAGCGGTTCGGCACCACGGTAATGCTCACGAGCCACTACCTTTCGGACATCGAGGACCTGTGCGAGAGGATCATCCTGATCAACCACGGCGCGATCGTCTACGACGGCCCCCTCGCCCGGGTAAACGACGCCCTTTCCGACCGGAAGACCGTGAGCCTCGTCCTCTCCGACGACTCGGGCGGACCGTCCCTCGCCGGGTATCCCGAGTTTCGCGGCATGGAAGGGCTCACCGCCCGCTTCGAGGTGGAAAGGAAGGACGTGCGCGCCTTTTCCCGGCGGGTACTCGACGAGCTTCCCGTGGCGGACCTCACGATAGAGGACGTGCCGATCGAGGAGGGCATCGCGCGCCTTTACTCCGCGGGAGCCCGACCGTGACCGGTATCGCCGCGAAATACGCGAAAAGCTATTCCATCGCCCTCAAGGCCGGCCTCGAGTATCGCGTGAACTTCTACTTTTCCGTGGCCGCCGCGGCCGCCCCGGTGATCATCCAGACGGCCCTCTGGATCGCCCTTTACGGACAGGACCCGGGAGCGAGCCTCTTCGGTTTCACCTTCCCGCAAATGGTCGCCTATACGGTGATCGCCCAGCTGGTCTCCCGCCTCGTCCGGACGGGCTTCGAGTACGACATAAATAACGATATCCGGACGGGCTCCCTGGACCGGTACCTCGTTAAGCCCGTCAGTTACTTTTCCTTCCGCTTCTTCGCGTTCCTGGGCGACAAGACCGTCCATTCGGCGGTTACCGGCGCCCTGCTCGCCGGCGCGGTGGCGGTCCTGTCCCTCGTTTTGGGCTTTACCCTCGTCCCGGTCCGCGTCCTGCTTTTCCTCGCTGCCCTGGCCCTGGCCTTCGCGCTCAATTTCCTCATCTTCTGGTGCGTTTCCCTCGCGGGGTTTTGGCTCACCGAGATCGGCTTCCTTTTCGAGGCGGCGCGAATCGTCATCATCGCGGCGAGCGGCGGCATTTTCCCCCTCGCGGTATTCGGCCCGGCGGGCGAGGCCCTGCTCGGGACGCTGCCCTTCCGGTTCACGATCCAGTTTCCCGCGGAACTCCTGTTGGGGCGCGTACGGGACGGGGGCGCCGGACGGGGTTTCCTTCTCGCGACCCTCTGGATCGCGGCACTCTTCGGCCTTTCGCGCCTCCTTTGGGCCCGGGGCGTCCGCCGGTTCGCGGCGGTGGGGAGCTGAGGGATGAAAGAAATACTGAAGCACCTGCGCGTGTGGGTCCGGCTCGCGCGGATAAACCTGATGAGCCAGATGGAATACCGGGCGAACTTCGTAACGGGCCTTCTCATGGAAGGGGGCTACCTCTTCGCGAAAATCATGTACGTGATCGTGGCCTACTCCGCGGGGAAGGACATCGCGGGATATACGCCCGACGAGATACTCGTGTTCGTCGGCACCTTCGTGACTCTCACTGGCTTTTACGCGGGGATATTCATGATGAACCTGTTTCAGCTTTCTGGTCTCGTCCGGGACGGCGGGTTCGACACACTCCTCACCAAGCCCGTGTCCGCCCAGTTTCTCGCCACCTTCCGCCGTTCCGACGTGGCCCTCTTCGCCCTCGACGCCACCGCGGGCATCGCCATGATCGTCGTCGGCTGCGTCCGGGGCGGTATTTCCCTCGACGCGGTCCGGATCGCGGGCTGGGCCTTCTTCGCCGCCTCGGGCATGGGAGTGGCCTACGCCCTCTGGCTCATTCCCATGACCCTCGTCTTCCGCATCGTGAAGGCCGACGCGATCATGGGCCTCGCCGACGCCTTCTGGGATTTCAACAACGTGCCGATGGTAGTGTACAAGCGGGCGGGTCAGGCGATCGGTACCTTTCTCATACCGATCTTCGTGATCACGAACTTTCCCGCCCTTTTCGCCCTCGGCCGCCTCCCGCCCCTGTGGGCCCTCTGGGGCGCCGTCGCCCCGGTCCTTTTCGGCTTCCTCGCCTCGGCCTCCTGGAATTCCGCGATCCGCCACTACGCGAGCGGCGGGAACTGAAGTCGGCGGGTCCGCGAGCGCCCTCCCGAATCGTCCTCCCCGGCCGAAAGCGCGCGCATTTTCCCGAACCAGGCGCGCTGGCCTCTCGGGGGCGAATCGGGTATACTGGCGCGGCCGACCCCGGTCGGCCGAATATCCCCGTTAAGCCGCCGGGGAAGCGTGACGGCGTTACGCGGTGCGCTTCGCGGGCATAGAAACAACGAAACCAAAAGGAGCTAACCATGCTGAAGCACATAGTGATGTGGAAGTTCAAGGACGAGGCCGAGGGCAAGACCCGCGCGGAAAATTGCGCCCATATCAAGGGCATGCTCGAGGCCCTTCCCGCGGTCATGCCGTTCATCCGGTCCCTCGAGGTCGGAATGAACGCCTATCCCGGCCCCATGTCCTCGGACATGGCGCTCATCATCGAATTCGACTCGAAGGAAGACCTCGACCTCTATGCCGGCCATCCCGACCACGTGAAGATAAGCCAATACGTGTCCAAGGTCAGGGAAGGCCGCACGGTCGTGGATATCCTTTCCTGAGGCGGCGACGATGGCGGAAAAACACGTCAACTGGTTCGCCCTCGAAAAGGCCTGCGCCAAGCCCGGCTGCCCGCTCTGCACGATCGTGACCGAACGGTCGGACCGGTACATCGACAACATGCTCTTCGAGCACGTGTCCGACCGGGGGTTCCGGGAGAAATACCGTAATGCCCTGGGGTTTTGCCCCGAGCATTCCCGGAATTTGGAATCCTACCGCGACGGGCTCGCGGTCGCCATCCTCGGGGAGGATATCCTCTCCCACATGATGGGCGACCTGAAAAAACGCAAGGCGACGAAAGCGAAGGCCATATGCCCCGCCTGCTCGGAAACCGCGCGGGTGGAACGCGAATTTTTGGGCTTTCTCGCCGAGTCGGAAGACCAGCCCCTGAAGGACTTCTTTACCGCTTCCGAAGGCCTTTGCGTGCCCCACTATCGACAATTGGTGACCTCGGTGAAGCGCGTTCCCCTCTGGCTTCGTGATTTTCACGAAAAGCGCTTTGAGGCACTGCTTCGCCGCACCCGGAATTTCATAGAATTTTCGGCCTGGGGCCGACAGGACGACTTTGCGGCCCTGTCCCCGGAAGACAAAGTGGTGTGGAAGGAAATCGCGCGGGCCCTCAGGGGGTCTTCACGGTAGAGGCTCGCGGGCGGACGCGGCGGGGTACCCTCGCTTGAGTCCTCGTTTCGGCCGACGAAAGTCGGCCTTACTGCGGAACCGCTCGGTCAGACTCGGCGGAGGTTACGTTTGGTGAAAAGGAGGGCTTCGGTTTCCGAGAGGGCTTTCGAAAAGAGCCAGCCCTGGATACGGTCGCACTGCTGGAGGGCCAGGTATTCGAACTGGGTTTCGTTTTCCACACCTTCGGCTATGACCTCAAGCCCGAGTTTTTTCCCGATTCGCACGATATTTCCGGTAATGCTGGTGTCCTGATTCGCCTCGTGAATGCCGTCGATGAAAATCTTGTCGATCTTGAGGACCGATATGGGCAACTGATGAAGGTAGCTCAGGGAAGAGTAGCCCTTCCCGAAGTCGTCGAGGGCGATTCCTATCCCGAGTTGGCGCAGGTTGGCGAGCTGGTTGTCGATGATCTGCCAGGATTCCATCAATATCGACTCGGTCAGTTCCAGTTCCAGCTTGTTCGGGGGAATGCCCGTTTCCTCCACGATTCGCTTGATCATCGCGACGAAATCGTTCTGTAAAAGCTGGGTCATCGATATGTTCACCGACATCATCAGTTCCCCGAAGCCCTCGGTATGGAGCTTTTTCAGGAATTTGCAGGCGTTCCAGAGCACCCACTCGCCGATCTGGATGATCATGTGGGTTTCTTCCGCCACGGCGATGAACCGGTCCGGGGGCACGTTGCCGAGTACCGGGTTGTTCCAGCGGATGAGCGCCTCGAAGCAGACGACCTTGCGGGTCCCGACGGCTATCTGGGGCTGGAAATGCACCGAAAGCTCGTTGTTCATCAGGGCGTCATGCAGGAATTCGCCGATGTTCATCCGGTCGTTGATGCTGCTCATCATGTCCGTGGAAAAAAGGCGCGCCCGGTTTTTCCCGTCCTGTTTCGACCGGTACATGGCGATGTCGGCATACTTGAGAAGTTCGAGGGGGTCCGTGCCGTGAAGGGGGTAACAGGAAATCCCGATGCTGATGCTCAGGTGGATATTGGTCTTGTCTATCGCGAGGGGGTCCTCGAAGAGGGACAAAATCGCGTTGGCTTTCGCCGAAAGCTCCGGCACGGAGGAAAAGGCGGCCAAGATGATGAATTCGTCCCCGTCGAGGCGATAAATCTCGTCCGGGGGCCTGAGGGACGCCGAGAGGCGCTTCGCGATCGCCGCGAGCAGGGAGTCCCCGAACATGTGGCCCATGGTGTCGTTGATCAGCTTGATGTTGTCCACGTCGATGTAGAGTATCGCCTTGTCGCGGCTCGTGGCGTCGTGGAGGAAGGAAGGAAGCCGCTCCAGGAGCTTGCGCCGGTTTGCGAGCCCCGTGAGGAGGTCGAGATAGAGCATTACCTTGAGCTCGTTGCGGCTTTCGAGGATTACCTGTTCCTTGTCGCTCAGTTTGTGAAAGGCCGGCGCGACGAGGAAGAAAATGATGAGGGAACTGATGACCACGAAGGCTGTTCCCTTGAAAATGCTAATCCATTTGAGTATTTCGGGGTCGGAAAATATCGCCTGGATCGTCAGGTCGCTACCCCATATCCAGACGAGGCTGAAAGTTAAATATATGAGGGTAATTCTTGCGGCCATGATCCAGGTAGGCTTTCTGTCGTTGACTATGATAAACTTTCGCTGTCCGCCCTTACTCATGGTACCAAGTATATCATATCCTTTGCGGGCTTGCCCGACTTCCTTCTAGTATTGACGGTTTTTTCCATTTACGTTATATATATGGTTCGTGTGCGCAAGTGAATTTATGGGCGAATGTACCCAGGAGGATATACAGTGAGCGTAAAGATCAGACTTAAGAAGTTCGGAAGCAAGGCACGTCCCTATTACCGCATCGTCGTTCAGGACGCGCGGGAGCCCCGCGACGGCCGCACCATCGAGGAATTGGGCATTTATCACCCTATCGAGGCCGAGGAAAAGCAGGTAGCCTTCGACGCGGACAAGGTTCGCAGCTGGCTCGACAAGGGCGCTCAGCCGACCGACACCGTCAAGAGCCTTCTGAACCGCAAGAATTTCACCCTGTAAGCGGGTAAAGGCACCGATCGTGGAAAAAGATTTGGTTGAATACATGGCTAAATCCCTGGTAGACGACCCCGGTGCGGTATCGGTCAGTGAGGTAGAGGGGGAGAAATCCACCATCCTCGAACTCCGTGTCGCCGCTGCGGATATCGGGAAGGTAATCGGGAAATACGGCCGCATCGCGAAGGCAATGCGGACGGTCTTGAGCGCCTCGTCCGGTAAGTCCGGAAAAAGGGTCAGCCTGGAAATCCTCGATTGATGGATTTGCTGGTTACCGGGTATATCCGTTCGCCCCACGGGCTGGACGGTTTCGTCAAGGTGGAGAGCGCTTCCGGAGAGGTCGCGCATTTCGCCGATTTGGAGGAGGTTTCGCTCCGACCCCGCGGCACTGAAGGCCCCGGGAAACGGTACGAGATCGAGGCGGTCGAGGGTTCTTCGGCGCTTCTGCTCCTCAAGTTCAGGGGAATCGATTCCGCGGAAGAGGCCAAGCGCCTGTCCTCCATGGAATTGGTGGTGCCCCGCGACCAGGCTTGCCCCCTCGAAGAGGGCGAGTGGTATGTCGAAGATCTTTGTCAGTGCACGCTCGTATATGAAGGAAATCCAATCGGCAAAATCGCCGGTGTAATGGAAGGCGGAGCGGGTGACCTACTCGAGGTTATCCTCTCCGAGGGCTCGAATCCGGATGGTTCCGGAGGAAAGACGCGTCTTGTCCCGATGCGCGATGAGTTTATCGGGAAGGTCGATCTCGAATCGAAGACCGTCGAGCTGATGCACCGCTGGATTCTGGAGCAATGACTCCATGAAATTCCACGTGCTGACCTTGTTTCCCGAAATACCCCGCGCCTTTTTCGAAAGCTCGATAATGGCGAAGGCGGTCGATCGGGGAATTATCGCCTACACCCTGGTGAATATCCGGGATTTCGCGTATGACAGGCATAAAACCTGCGACGACAAGCCCTATGGCGGCGTCCTCGGCAGCAAGGTACCCGGCATGCTCATGCTGCCGGAACCCCTTTCGCTCGCCCTCGAATCGGTAGGGGTAACCCCCAAGGATCCGGAGGCCGCCGGGAACGCGGAGCGCCCGAAGCGCGTCATTTACGTGACGCCTTCCGGGAAACCGCTCACCCAGGGCTTGGCCCACGAACTCGCCCTCGAGAGGGAGCTGGTGTTCGTGTGCGGACGCTACGAGGGTATCGATCAGCGAATCATCGATACCTACGTCGACGACGAGATATCCATCGGGGACTACGTGATGTCCTCCGGGGAACTCGCCGCCACGGTGATCATCGATACGGTGTATCGGCTGATCGACGGCGTGATCTCGCGGGAATCCCTCGAGGAGGAAAGTTTCTCCGACGGGCTCCTGGAATACCCGCAGTATACGAGACCTGAAATATTCCGGGACCAAGCCGTCCCGGAGGTGCTCCTTTCGGGGCACCATGAAATGATTCGCCGCTGGCGCCTGCGGAAACGCATCGAGAAGACGCTCGCGGTAAGGCCCGACCTTCTGGAGAAGGCCAGGGTTTCCGGTTCCCTCCCGAAGGAATCGGAAAAGCTGCTTAAGGAGATTGAAAATGAGCATGGATCTTATCCGCACGATTGAAGAAAGCCAGAAAAAGGCCGAGGTTCCCGAGTTCAAGGTGGGCGATACCGTAAAGGTTCACTTCCGCATCGTGGAAGGCAAGACCGAGCGTATCCAGGTGTACGAAGGCCTCGTCATCTGCTTCCACAACTCCGGAATCGGCAAGACCTTCACGGTCCGCAAGAATTCCTACGGCGTCGGCGTGGAACGCGTGTTCCCCCTCCACTCGCCCCGCATCGCGAGCGTCGAGCTCGTGCGCCCCGGTAAGGTCCGCCGCGCCAAGCTCTACTACATCCGCGAGAAGATCGGTAAGGCCGCCAAGATCAAGACCCTTATCGTCAAGAAGACCAGCGCGGAATAAACGCACCACGCAAGC
>QKCE01000327.1 GCA_003245785.1 Spirochaetales bacterium
GACTTCACGGTCACGATGACCGGCAAGAAAAGCAAGAAGGTGAACGGGCTTTACAAGCCCGATTCCCGGGAGATCCTCCTCCACAACAAGAATTTCGACGACGAGAACCAGCTCATATACACGGCGATCCACGAGTACGCCCACCACCTTCAGTGCGAGGCCGACGGCCCCTTGAGGACCGCGCGTTCCCATACCGGCGCCTTTTGGGCGCGCTTTCACGGGCTTCTCGAGAAGGCGGAAAAGGACGGCCTATACGCGATCGGGTTCGAGAAATCCTCCGAGCTCGCGGCCCTCACCGAGGAGATCCGGCAAAAGTACCTCGAGCAGAACGGGAAGCTGATGCAGGGCCTGGGCGACCTTCTCGCCAAGGCGCACGTCCTCTGCCGCGAGGCGGGGGTGCGCTACGAGGATTACATCGACCGGGTGCTTTGCCTGCCCCGTACGGCGGCGAAAACCGCGATCCGGGTGAGCAACCTCAAGGTAAACCCCGCCCTGGGCTACGAGACGATGAAGATCGTCGCTGCCCAGCCGACCCCGGAAAAGCGCGCGGCGGCGGAACAGCAGTTCATGGCCCGACGCAGCCCCGATTCCGTGAAGGTCGCCCTGGCGAAGAAGCTCGGGGACGAGGACCCGAAGGAACGCCTCGAGAAGGAAAAAAAGCGGCTCGAAAAAACCATCGCGATGCTTACCTCGCGGCTCGACCAGGTAGAGCAGAGCCTTTCCAATATGTAAGGGGGACCGAATGGGCATGAAATGCGGCGGGCCGTTCCCGCGGGAAGGGCGACCTGAAAGCCTGCGGCCCTCGCGGACCGCGGCCCTCACGGGCACGGCGCTCGCGGCGCTTGCCCTTTCCCTCGCGCCGGTCGGGGCCCAGACCCTTCCCTCCCAGCCCTCGCCGCCCTCCTTCGGCGCCGGGCTCACCGCTCCCACGGTGACCGCCCCCACCGTCGATCCCGTGAGCGCCCCGACCTTCGGTTCTTCGACGAGCGCCGCGGCCACCTCTTCCCCGGGCGCGGCGATCTCCGGGGCTTCCGGTTCCGCGAGTTCCGCCCTCGCCATGTCCTCCCTCCTCGGGGATTCTTCCAACGCCCTGCTTTCGTCCCTCCTCGGCACCGATACCTCGACCTCCCCGTCCGGCTCCTCGGACGAGCAGATTCTGGGCCAGCTCGTGAACCTGCTCCAGGGAAACGGCGCTTCCGCCGAGACGGGCTCGACGGCCGCGGCCGCGGCGGCGAAAGCGTTGTCCGCCTCGGTATCGGGCTCCGGCGGAACGGGAGTGGCCTCAAGCGGAACCGCGAGCGCCGGCGCCGGCTCGACCGGGGGAACCTCGGGCCAAACGGCCTCCGCCGGTACCGCGAGCGCAGACACCCCTACCGCCGCTTCGCCGAAGGGAGTCGCCGCCACGGGCGCCGTCTCCGGCCGCCCCGCGTCGGGCGCGGATATCGCGCGCTTCTCCCTCGGGGCCTACGACGCGACTCCAACCATCGTGACCCTCGTCACCTCGACCGTCGCGGCGAACGGGTCCTTCCTGCTCTCCGGGGACCGGCAGTACCTTTCCTCCGGGAGAACTCTCCGGGAAACCTTTTATTTCCTCTGCAGGAAGGCGGCGGACGGTTCCTATCTCCTGTACGCGGACGTGGCCCAGGAAACGCCGAACGACTGGTCCGCGTGCCGGCGCCTCGCCAGGCTCGGCGCGGTGAGGGGCGAGATCGCGGGGAACCAGATCCTGTTCCGGACCTCCGATTCCGCGGGGCCGATTTATCTCCTCCTCTCGGTCTTCGGCCCTACAGTCGGCGAGGCTCCCGTCCGATAAGGAAGGTACAGGAGTCCTGCATGAACAAGTCGGAGGCGCCGCGAAGGTTCGCGATCGCGGCGTGCTTGAGTTTTATTTGCGCCCTCGGCCTCGGAGCCCAGGGCGCTCCCACGGTACTGGACGGGATCGGCAAGGCCGAGTCGCCGAGCAAATTCAATCCCCTTTTTCCCCGGGCGCTCAATTTCGCCGCCGCCGCGGAATTGGCCGCCGCCGCGTCCTCCGACGGGGGGTCGCCGGTTACCGTGGAGCCCCCGCCTTCCCCGGACCGCGAGGTTCCCTCGCCGGACCGTCTCCAGTCGGTACTCCTGAACAACGACGTGTTCGCCCTCTACGGCAAGCCCGGGGCGCGCACCATGGGCATACTCGGCCAGTATCCCCTCGAGGATATCGGGCCGGTAATGGACGGGTTCGTGAAGACCTACGACGAGGCAAACGGCCAGCGCGGCATAATTCCCGCCCTCTACATCATTTACGGGACCTGCTGGCCCGAGGGCGAGATCGGCATCCTCCAGGACAAGGTCGTGAAGGCCTATATCGAGTACGCGGCCGCGAAGGGCTGGTACGTGTACCTCGACCATCAAATCGGGAAATACCCCGTCGCGTCGGCGGTGCAGAAGCTCCTGCCCTGGCTGAAATACCCGAACGTGCACCTCGCACTGGACCCGGAATGGCGCACCACGAAACCGATGCAGGAAATAGGGTCCGTCACCGCCGAGGAGATAAACCAGGCCCAGGGGATGATGCAGGACTATCTCGTCGAGCACGGCCTTCCCGGGCGGAGAATGCTCGTGATACATCAGTTCAAGCCCAAGATGATCCAGAACCGGCCCCAGGTTCGCAGCGATTTCGAGCTGGTCCAGCTCATCCACTGCGCCGACGGCTTCGGTTCCCCCTCGCTGAAGAAGAGCACCTACGCCCTGAACGCCGAGGCGACGAACATTCCCCTGAAGTCCTTCAAGCTTTTCCTCAAGCCCACCGTCGAGGGAGCGGGCTGGGACCAGCCCCTCATGAGCCCCGAGGACGTATTCGCCCTCAATCCCCGGCCTTACCTGATCATGTACCAGTAAAGGCTCGGCGCGCCCGGGAAACGCCGCCCGCAGGTCGCGGGCTGAAACGCACGCGCCCGGGCCACCGGCTTTCGGGCGCCGCGTCCGCGACGGGCGCGATCCCGCGCCCCGAGACCTTGCCCATGACGGCCTCGGCGTATACAATAGACTGTTATGCCGACCGACCCGAACAACCCGTTGATCATTCAGGGAGACCGCTCGATCCTGCTCGACGTGCACGCGCCCCGCGCCGCCGAGGCGCGCGCCGCGCTCATTCCATTCGCCGAGCTCGAGAAGTCGCCGGAGCACCTCCATACCTATCGGATAACCCCGCTTTCCCTGTGGAACGCCGCGAGCGCGGGCTACGTTCCCTCCCGCATCGCCGAGACCCTCGAGTCCCTCGCCCGGTATCCCGTCCCCCCGTCGGTCACCGCCTGGACCGTGGAAACCATGGCCCGCTTCGGCAAGATCCGCATGGTGCCCGAGTCGGAGGACAGGCTTTCCCTGGTGGCGGAAACGGCCCAGATTTACCGGGAGCTCGCCGCCTCCAAGCTCATGGCGAAATACCTTTCCCCCGTCGGCCCCTCCGAGCGGCGCTTTACCCTGGCCCTCCTGGACCGGGGCACGGTAAAGCAGGAACTGCTCCGCCTCGGCTGGCCCGTGAAGGACGAGGCCCCGCTCAAGGAGGGCGCGCCCCTCGAGGTGGCGCTCCGTGGCGAGACCTCCTCGGGAAAGCCCTTCCACGTGCGGGACTACCAGCGTGAGGCCGCGGACGCCGTGGTGGGGGACAAGGGCCCGGGAACCGGCTTCGGCACCATCGTGCTGCCCTGCGGCGCGGGAAAGACCGTCGTGGGAATGACCGTCCTCTCGCTCCTCAAGACCGACACCCTCATCCTCACCACGAACGTGGCGGCGGTGCACCAATGGATCGAGGAGCTCCTCGACAAGACCGACCTCGACCCCTCCATGGTCGGCGAGTACACCGGGGACTCGAAAACCGTGCTCCCGGTCACCGTCGCGACCTACCAGATCCTCACCTGGCGCCCCAAGAAGGAAGGTCCCTTTCCCCATTTCTCGATTTTCCGCGAGCGGGCCTGGGGGCTCATCGTCTACGACGAGGTGCACCTCCTGCCCGCCCCGGTGTTCCGGGTGACCGCCGAGCTCCAGGCCGTGCGGCGCCTCGGGCTCACGGCGACCCTCATCCGGGAGGACGGCTGCGAGGGCGACGTGTTTTCCCTCGTCGGTCCCAAGCGCTACGACGTGCCCTGGAAGGACCTCGAGGGCCAGGGATGGATCGCGAGCGCCTCCTGCGTCGAGATCCGGGTGGATATCGGGGGAGAGCGGGAGATCGAGTACGCCGTGGCGAACCAGCGGGAGAAATACCGCATCGCGAGCGAAAACCCGGCGAAGCTGCCCGTGGTGGAATCCCTCATCGCCCGCCACGCCGACGACCATATCCTGGTCATCGGGCAGTATATCAAGCAGCTCGAGGAAATCGCCGCCCTCACCGGCGCGCCGATTATCACGGGCAAGACACCGAACGCCGAGCGCGATCGCCTGTACAAGGCCTTCCGCGCCGGGGATATCCGGGTGATCGTGGTGTCCAAGGTCGCGAATTTCGCGATAGACCTGCCCGACGCGAGCGTGGCGATCCAGGTGTCCGGCACCTTCGGGAGCCGTCAGGAGGAAGCCCAGCGCCTCGGGCGCATCCTCAGGCCAAAGGAACGGGAAGCCCTGTTCTATACCGTGGTGACGAGCCAGACGGTGGAGGAGGATTTCGCCGCGAACCGGCAGAAATTCCTGGCCGAGCAGGGCTACGAATACTCGATAATCCGCTGGGACGAGGAGTCCGTCTAAATGCGCCCCGAATCGGTGGTCGCCTGGCGCGAGGCCCTGGTACGGCTCGCGGACCAGCATTTCTTCGATCTCATGAGGCTCTACCTCGGGGCGGTGAAGACCCCCTTCAACAAGCAGAAGCTGGTCGAGGAACTTTCCGCCATGATGCGCCGGGAAGAAACCCGCGAACGCATGGTGTCCCTTCTCGACCCCCTCGACCTCCTGATCCTGGCGGCGATCCGGGAATTGCCCTCGCCGACCCACGGCCGGGTAATCGCCCTCTTCGGCGGCGAGTACAGCTTCGCCGAGCTCTACGAGCGCATCCTCAACCTCGAGGAGCGCCTGGTGATCTTCCGGCGGGACGGCGAGGCCGAGCGGGTGTACGCCGTGAATCCCTACCTCGAGGACCGGGTCGCCGCCATCGCGGGCAGGGACGTGCTCGTCTCGCCGGAGCTCGTGGGCCCGCCGCTTTCCGTTCCCCCGCCGGTGGATTCCCTCTCCCTCGCCGGGCTATTTTCCTTCTTTCTCCACAATCCGGACCCCGTAAAGGGCGACGGCACCTTCCGCAAGAAAACCCGGGACGCCCTGGTAACGCGTTTCCCCGACTGCGCCGCCGCGGAAGGCTGCCTGGACGTCCTCGTGTCCGCCTTCCTGAACCTGGGCCTTCTCGCGCGCCGCGACGGGGCGCTGGTCCCGGACCCCGCCCGCTGGGAAGCCTTCGCCGCCCTGGGCGACGCGGAGCGGCGCGCCTATCTCGTCGCCGCCGCCCAGGGGCGGACGACCAGGGAGGGCCTCCGCGACCGCGCCAGGGACGCCCTGGAATTCGCCGCCTCCCTCGTGCCTGGCGGCGCCTACGCCCCGGCGACGGTGCGCCGCCTGGTCGCCCTCATCTCGAGCCGCAGCGCCCTGCGCCCGGCTTCCCGCCCGAATTCCCGGTTCGCCGCGATCCTGCGCCACGTGCCGGCCTCGCCCGCCGACCCGGGCGAATCCGGGGACCCGGGCCAGAGGGAAGGCGAGGGAACCGATCTCCTCGCCGCGGCCCTCGCCTTCGGGATGGTGGCCGAGACCGAGGGAGGGGTAGGCGCCAACGAGATCCCGGAAGCCGGCGAACCGGTATCCTTCGTGGTCTCTCCCGCCTTCGACGTGACCGTCATGCCCGGCGCCCCACTGGCCGAGCTCATACCCCTCGCGCGAATCCTCGAGGTGGAAGGCGTACAGACCGCCGGCCGCTTCCTTCTCACGAAACGTTCCGCGTCATCGGCCTTCGACCAGGGCCTCGACGCGGCGGAAGTCATCGAGCGCCTCTCCCGGGGAAGCTCCCACGATATCCCGGGGAACGTGCGCTTCACGGTCGAAGACTGGTACCGCGCCTGGTCCTCCGTGTCCCTGTACCACGGTTACGTGCTCCGGGTGGACGAAAGCCGCCGCGCCGCCTTCGAGAACAACCCCGCGATCGCCGACCTCGTGCGATTGCGCCTGGCCCCCGGGGTGTGGCTCCTCGACGCGGATTCCGCTGAAGCCGCCCAGGCCGCCCTCGCCGAGGCGGGCGTGGACCCCGTGCCTTCCCTGAGCGCGCCGGTCTCCTCCCATGCATCCCCTCCCTTCCCGCCCGTTTCCGCGCCGGAAGCCGGGAAGGAAGCCTCTCCCCGGACGGCAGGGCCTCGGCGGGCAACGGCGGCCCCGACCCCGGCGGCAACGGCCTACGGGACCGCCGCGCGGGCGGAAAGCGCGGGCGCCGCCGGAGAGACTTCCCCCGCCGCCCCCGTCGCCGCGATCCCCGCGGCGTCCCCGCCGAGGGCGGACTCCATCGCCCGCCACCGGGAAAACCTGCTCGCCGCCCTGGACGCCCTCGAGCTTTCCGAGGACGCGAGGGAAGCCCTCCTTTCCCGCATCGAGCGCCGCGTGGTCCTGTATCCCGAGCAGCTTGACCCGGCCTCGGTCCGGATGGAGAAGGTCGAGGCCCGGGGCATGGACTTCCTCGGCAAGGTGCGGATCGTCGAGTACGCGATCGCTTCGGGCTCGCTCCTCGAGATCGGCCTGGACGAGAGCGAGGGCCAGCGGCTCATCCTCGGGCGCCCCCTCGCCATCGAGAAACGCCAGGGCGACGTGTCGGTGCGGATCGCCCTCGAGCCCGACCGCGCGGTGGAGACGGTCTCCGTGGGCCGCGCGCTCCTGGTCCGGCGCATCCGGGGCTCCATTTTTTCGGAATTGACGCAAGACCGCCTTTGAGCGGCCCTGCCCATATACATTCGAGATAGAGAGAGGTTCGAATTAAGAGATGAAAGACCCCAGACAGAAAAGGCTCGCCGAGCTTTTGGTCAATTTTTCGACCAAGGTAAAGAGCGGCGACAAGGTACTCATATCCAACTGGAACGCCGAGGTTCCCTTCGTGAAGGAAATCGTGAACGCCGTGTACGCGGCGGGCGGGCTTCCCTTCGTGAACCTGTTCGACCGGGAGCTCGAGCGCACCCTGCTCCTGGGCGCCACGGAGGAGCAGATGAAGCTCCGGGCGAAGCACGAGCTCGAGCAGATGAAGGACATGGACTGCTACATCGGCTTTACGTCGCTCCGGAACGCAAGCGCCTGGAAGGACGTAAGCCAGGACAAGCTGGACCTGTACCAGAAGGTGCTCTTCCATACGGTCCACTCGAAGCAGCGGGTTCCCCACACCCGCTGGGTGGTGCTGCGGTACCCCTCGCCGGCCATGGCCCAGGCGGCGGACAAGAGCGAGGAAGCCTTCGAGGACTGGTTCTACGACGTATGCACCCTGGACTACCCGAAGATGTCGAGGGCGATGGACCCCCTCGTCGCGCTCATGGAACGGACCGACCGGGTGCGCATCGTCTCCCCGGGCACCGACCTTTCCTTCTCGATCAAGGGTCTCCCGGCGATCAAGTGCGACGGCGGCCGGAACATTCCCGACGGCGAGGTCTACACCGCCCCGGTGAAGGACTCGGTGAACGGCGTCCTCTCCTACAATACCCCGAGCCTCCGGGACGGCTTTACCTTCGAGGGCGTCCGGCTCGAGTTCAAAGACGGAAAGATCGTCAAGGCGACCTGCAACGACGACGCGCGGATCAACCAGATCCTGGACACCGACTCAGGCGCGCGCTATATCGGCGAATTCGCGATCGGCGTGAACCCCTACATCCTCGACCCCATGAAGGAAACCCTCTTCGACGAGAAGATCGCGGGCTCCTTCCACTTCACCCCGGGCAACTCATACCCCTATTGCGACAACGGCAACCATTCCGCGGTCCATTGGGACATGGTGCAAATCCAGCGGCCCGAGTGGGGCGGCGGCGAGATTTGGTTCGACGACGTCCTCGTCCGGAAGGACGGCCTCTTCGTCGTGGAGGAGCTTCTCGGGCTCAACCCCGAAAACCTGATGAAGTAAGGGAACTCTCCGTCTCCCATAAACCGAAGACCGCTATAACGGCGGTCTTCATTTTTTTTAAGGGGAAGGCCTTCCCCTGGCTCCACGCCCCTTCGGGGGCGTTCCGCCACCCCTTCCTTCGCGGACCTGCGGCGCGGTTGCCCCAAGCCGCGCGAAAAACGGGGCTTGCGGTACGGGGCTGGTTTTCACCGTCCCGGGATACTCTTTTGACCCCGGTCGTCCTTGATAGCGTACACGATCCTTTTTGGCTTGGAAGGGAGGGGCGCGGGAGGGGAACCTTCCCGGAAGGTTCCCCTCTTGCAGGTTCTATTTCTTGAGGTCGAAGTCGAAGAGGCAGAGGGACAGCCAGTTCACCGTGCCCGTGAGCCAGGGAACGCCGCCCTCGCCGGCTTTTTCGGGGTAGTAGCCGCCGTTGTAGAAGTTCACGAGGACGTAGGGCTCGGCCTTGGTCCGCCTCCAGTCGTGGGTGAAGGGGAGGATTTTCGCGCGGATGCGCTCGGCGTCCCCGGTCCGCCCGGCGGCGAGGAAGGCGTAGACCGCGAAGGCCGCGGCGTGGTTGTACACCGCGAAGTTTTCCGCCATGCCCGGTGTCAGGGCCGAGAGGTTGCCCGCCTTGGGATCGTGGACAGAGTAGCCCGGGTCGCACTTTATGAGCCCTTCCGGGCGCTCGAGGTAGCGGATAACCGAGTCGAGGGCCGCCTTGGAGACGGCGGGAGACTTCGCGTCGTGGCTTGCCATGCCGGATATGGCGAACCATATCTGGGGCAGGAGGAATATCCTCCCCGGGTGCGCGGCGTTCGCGGCGTCGGCGCCCGCGGGCGTTCCCCCGACGTCGGCCATGTCCCCGACGATTTCCCCGGAGGCGGTGACCGCCCGGGCGAACCATTCCCCGTTCCAGTACTTCATGACGCCGTCGTAAAGGCGCTGTTTCTCTATCGCCGTGTCGAAGGGATGGGAAAAGCCATGGGCTTTCGCGATCCGGTCGAGAATCGTCAGGGCGTGGTAGGCAAGCTCGTTCAGAAAGGTGGTTCCCCCCTCCGCGCCGGGGCCCGAGAGGGCGTCGTTCCAGTCGCCCGCCCCCATCTTCACGAGGCCGTGCTCTCCCAGCCGCAGGGCGTAGCGGATTCCGGTGACCGCGTGCTCCCAGAGGGAGGCCGGAACCGGGGCGGAGTCGGTGCCGGGCGCGGCCGCCTCGCCGCCAGCCGCCTCGTTCCCCGCTTTCGGGGAGTCGACCCAGCCGACGGATTCGCCGTACACCGTGGCGTCGCCGGTGGCTTTTTCGTAGGCGTCGAGGGCCAGGATGAGCCAGAAGGGCAGGTCCCGGAAGTCCCGCTCGTCGTTGGCGCCGCCCTCGGTGTTCCATTGCCGGAGGGCCTGGCCGGAGGATTTCATCCTGGTACCGAGGTCGAGGAGGAGGGCGCGGGCCGCCTCCCCGTCGTAACGGCAAATGCCCATTATGTCCTGGGCCACGTCGCGGAAGCCCCGGTAGGTGCCGCGGACCATGCCGAGGGACTGCTGGTAGAGCTGGTAGCCGAAGAAGGTCCTGAGCCAGTTTTTATAGTCGCCCTCGGGGACTGGCGCGAGAAAGGGCCTGTCCAACTTGGCTTTCCAGTCGGAGCGAAGGGCTTCGAGCTCCCGCTCGAGGTCTCCCGAGTTGCCGAACCGCTCGCGGGATTCCGCGAGGGTTTCCGTGCCGACCCCGGCGAGAAAGCCGAAGGTCCGCTTTTCCCCGGGCCCCAGGCTCAGGGAATAGCCGAAGGCGCCGATATAGGCGTCGCCCCCCGACATGCCGGAGGAAAGCGCCGCCTTCCGGACCGCCTCGGGGGAGGCGATGTCGCCGTCGCCGAGAAAGCGGCGAAGGCTGGTCTCGAAGGAGTCGGGTTTCGCCAGGGGAGAGAAGAAGCCCGTTACCGGCTCGCCGATCCGCCTCTCGAAGAGGATCGTGCCGTCATCGTCCACCCGGGTGTCGGAATACCAGGAATAATAGACCGGGTCCACCCCGAAGGAATTATAGAGGAGAAACTCCATCTCCGGGACGATGTCGATTTGCCTCGTCTCGCCGGATACGTTCTCCGCCGTGACGAGCCAGGCTTCGGCGGCGCCCTTGCGGGGCACGAATACGGTCTGGCTCACCCTGACGCCGCGCTTTTCGCCGGTCCAGCCCGTGGCCCCCGGCTCGTGCCTGCATACCCAGGAGTCGAGCGGGGTCTTGCAGGGCCACCAGGAAGGCGCCCATACCTCGCCGGTCTCCCGGTCGCGCACGAAGACGAAACGTCCCTTGGAAGGATGGAAAAAGTCGTAATTCGACACGGCGATCCGCGGCTGGGCGAGGGTGGTCGAGTAGGCGTCGCCGAGGTGCGAGATCTTGAGCCCGTACTCGGCGTTGGAAATATAGTTGTACCAGGGGCGATTAAGCTGGGGAACGAACAATTCGAATCCCGAGCCGGTCAGCCTCCATTCTTTGGTTTCCTTTTGAGTCATGGTTTCCCCCTGGAATAGCGCCGGAGCGGCCGGCGGAATCGTGTAACGGATGTTGGTACAAGCATAGTACAAACTAACGAATATGACAAGCGGTATTCGTCGAACCCCCCGGGAATTCCCGGCGGGGCGCGGCCCGTTTCCGGCCAAACACGACGCGTCGCGCCCGGCCGGTGGGGGTCAACGCACCGGACCCCGGTACCGCGTCAGGTCAAGGGCGTCGAGCACCTTTCCGTAAGCCGGAAGCCTCCTTTCGAAGCTTTCGAGGCTACGCGCCTCCTTCGGGGTCCACAGGCCCTCGGCGATGGCGCCCATCCGGGGGAAGAACATGTATTCGGCGATCCTGCTCGCGTAGATGACCTCCGACCAGAGGTTGCACTGGCCGCCGAGTACCAATTTCTCCTGCTCCGCGTCCATCCCGGGAACTACCGGGTCCATGGAATAGGACTTTTCGACGGTGGCGACCTCGAGGTGCCCGGGTTCCTCCGGGCTGTCGAGGTGCTTGAAATTGAGGTAGCAGCCGTCGGTAAGGGCGGTCATGATGACCCTATGCCCCTTACCGCTCGCCTCTAGCCCTCCCTCGCGTCCCCGCCAGGACATGACGATCATGTCCTTCGGGAGTCCGAGAAGGTCGGTCCCCTCGAGTACCTCGTCCCAGCCGATGGGCGTCTTTCCCCGTTCCTCGAGCATGGTCGCGAGGCGCACGGTAATCCAGCTCTGGAGCTGATGCGCCCCGTGAAGGCCGTTGGCTTCTAGCCGGGCCTGGCATTTCGGGCAGGCTTCCCAGCGGTCGGTCTTTACCTCGTCGCCGCCGATATGCACGTATTTCGAGGGGAAAAGCCGGGCCAGGGTATCGAAGATCGCCCCGAAAAGCGGGAATATCCCGTCGTTGCCGGCGCAAAGCACGTCCTTGAATATGCCGTAGCGGTCCTCGACCGCGTAGGGGCCGCCGGTGCAGCCCAGGTCGGGATAGCAGGCGAGGATCGCGCTCGCGTGGCCGGGGAGGTCCAC
This sequence comes from Spirochaetales bacterium, assembly GCA_003245785.1. Lineage (GTDB taxonomy): Bacteria > Spirochaetota > Spirochaetia > Treponematales > Treponemataceae > Teretinema. The sequence goes on from QKCE01000327.1 coordinate 11,582, forward strand.
CTCGGGCACTACCTCCACGTGGCGTGCGGCGGCCCACTCCACCACTTCCCGGATATCCGCCTCGGAGTAAAAGCCCCCGACCCGGAGATCCTGCCAGGTGGTTTTGGAATCCTTCCTCCAGGCGCCCGTCTCGGTGAGCTTCGGGTACCCGTCCACGGGGAGCCTCCAGCCCTGGTCGTCGGTCAAATGCCAATGGAACACGTTCAGGTGATGCATGGAAGCGGCGTCGATAATTTTCTTGATGAAGGCGACGGAGTAAAAATGACGGGAGCAATCGAGCATGAAGCCGCGCCAGGGGAAACGGGGGGCGTCGGTTATTTCGGCTTGTGGAAGCTCCATGACGCCGTCCTCCCTTCGGCCCGCGAGGGCGAGTTGTCGAAGGGTCTGGAGGGCATGATACGCCCCGATAGGCGAGGAAGCGCGGATCCGGATACGGTCGGGCCCGATGGTAAGGCCGTAGGCCTCTTCCTTCGAGCCCGCTCCGGCGCCTGCGGCATCGGATTCCTCAATAATGAGCGGCAGGATCGTACGCCCTTCCGTCCCGAACGCGAAGGAAACCTGTTCCTTGAAGACCCCGAGTTCCCGCCCGAATGGCGCGGCTCTTTCCAAAACAAACCCGTCCGCAAGGACACCCGATCCCGTTCCCGTCACGATATTGGCCGGCATCGGCACCAAACCAGTCTTGTTCATTCAAAACCCTCCCAATTGATTCTTCGGTCACCCCGGCGGCCTTCTGCACGAATTCCGGAAAAATTATATTGACAAGCCGCTGAAACGGTGTAAAAATCAAGTATGTACAGTG
>QKCE01000010.1 GCA_003245785.1 Spirochaetales bacterium
GCCACCTGGTCGAGAAAACCCGAACCCCCGGCGTTTCGCCCGTACCAGGCCGTAATCCCCGCGTCCACCGACACCGTGGAATCCAGGAGCACGAAGCCCTTCCCTACGGTGAGGCGGGAGGCTTGGGTTTCCGTCGCGGCAGAACCGGATTCCCGCGCCGGGGCGGCCGGTCTTGCTGCCGGTTCCGCCGCGGGCTGAACGGCAGGGTTCGCGGGCCCTTCGACCGTCGCCTTCCCTCTTCGTATCGGGGTCCTCGCGACCATGAGCGGCGCGTCGCATTCCAGTCCGTCGTTCACGCAGCGGAGCTCGCAGCGCTCGAAAAGGGCCGCGTCGGCGGTGCCCCAAAGGAAATCCGTGTTCCCCTCGATGCGGCACCCGTAAAACCAGGCCCGCCCGGAGAGCTGGAGGGTGTCCTGGGTACTCCTGAAGGTGCAATTCCGCGCCACGAGCCGGTTTCCCGGGCCGCCCGCGAAATTGAGGGCTTCCGCCTGGTTGTCCGCGTTTGGCCGGCGTACCCAAAGGTTCTCAATGGTAAGGTTCTCGAGCCGGAGATCGCCGCCCGAGGCGTAAAAAAGGGCGCGGCCCGCGTTCGACCCGTTCATCACGTTGGAATTCACCCAGCGGATCACGCAGTCGGCGCCATGGTCGTTTCCTTCGGGGCCGGTTATGGTCAGTCTCTTGCCGCCGGTATAGGTAACGGGCTCGGCGTACGTTCCCCGGGCGAGGCGGATCGTTACCGACTCCGCGTCGGGAAGGGCCGTTTCCAGGGCGTCGAGGGCGGCCTGAAGGCCCGCGAAGTCCGCCTGGGCTCCCGGCGCCGGGTCGACCGTCACGCTTCCGGCGTCGAGTGCCCGCCGCACCCGCGTCCTGAAACGCCAGCCCGCGCGCCCCGGATCGTCCGAAAGGCCAAGGAAAGGCTTTCCGTTCAGGCTGCCTGAAACCGCGCCGGTCGGTATCGCGACGAAATATTCCTCCCCGGGCTCGAGGGCGCCCGGGTGGGGCCGGAGAACGAGTCGGATACCCTCGACCCGGACGAGCCGGTCGCCGACGAAAAGCTTCCGGGAACCGCTATGCGTCCATTCGCCCCCGAAGGAAACGCTATCCGCGAGGGTGCCGTCGGCGCGGAGGATCTTAATCGAATAACCCGGAACCAGGCTCGGAGGCGCGTCGAATTTCAGGGAAAGCACGCAGCCGGGTAGGGCGTCATCCGCGCTTCCGGCGACGGGCCATGCCCTGTCCGGACCGAGCTGTTCGTGCCCGTCGGCCTTCGGGTAGTCCGCCACGCACGCCGCGAGAGTCGCCCGCTTTTTTTCGTCGGCATCGTTCGTAATCAAAAGGCTGAAAACCCCGGCACCGACCGGCGCGAGGTCTATCCGCGCGGGAAAGACTGAATTATCGACCGAAACCCGGGCGACCGTATCGTCCTCCCCGGTGACGCTCACCGTGGCCGGCGCGCCGCCGAGGGCGAAGGCTAGAACCTGTACCGAAACCGAGCTCCCCCCGGCGCGAAGCTCGACGGAATCGCGTTCCGGCTCGAGGGACGCGGCCTTCTTTTCCTCGAGTCTACCTTCCCGGGAATCCCATAAAACTTCCCCGGAGGCGCCGCGCACGATGAACTCCCCGACGGTCGCGTCCGCGTTGCCGAAGGCGAGGCCCGCGTACACCGGGCCGGCAAAGGGATATCCTTCGCCCCGCCACAAATCGGCGATCGGGCGCGTCTCCCTCAGGACCGGGATCGAAACTTCGCCGGTACCCGTCGCGGCCGCCGGACACGGGGCGGAAGCCTCACCGTCCGCCGGTCCCGGCCTGGAAACCGGACCGATGGCCGCGACCGAGGCCGGTTCCGCAATCCCCGTCCGCATCTCCCAGGAAAGCGTCGCGCCTTCCCGGCGGAAAGACACCCGTACCGGAACGCCTTCCGCGTAAGTTCCGCCCGCGCCGTCGGCGACCACCCGTCCGGGGGCCTCGGCGTACTGCAGGTTCGCCGTCAGGCTCGTCGTCAGGAGCATCAGGGCATAAGAACAATCCGGGTCGAAGGAATCGAACATGCCGACCCCGATCCCGCTCGTGGAACTCACCTTGTTCCGTCCGGTAACCGTGACCGTCGCCTCGACGGAAAAATCCCCCGCGAGGGGGGCGGGCCAGGCCACGAAACTGGCGTTCCGGTTAACCGCGGTGTTGACGCCGTCGGACTTGAAAAGGTTGGAACTGGCGGGGTAGCGGTGGCCCACGGAGAGGACGCCGCCCGAAAGGGCCGCGCGGGCCGCCTCGTCGGCGCGGGAGGATTCTGCCTTGGGCTGTCTCACGAACCAGGCGGCGCCCGGAGACCCGCCGGACGCGCTCCCGCCGTCCCGCCCGAACGGGTCTGTGCCCGTAGCGGAATGGGTATCGGTAATCGAATCGGAAGAGAAAACGGAATCGCCCGTCACGAACATGCCTCCGGGGCCGGTACAAAACCGGAAAAAAAACCGGGACCCGCGCGGGTCCCGGCCGTTGAATCGAAAGGAGCTAGAAAATCTTCCGCGAACCGGGCTTCTCGGCGGGAATCTTTCCCTCCTTGCAAAGCTCGCAATTATCGGCGTCCCACAGGACCGCGGGCTGCCTCAGGGCCGCGAAAAGGGGCCAGGGAAAGGGGTCCGCCGCGTTCGCCGGGCGCCGGTCCACCACGCAAATGGAGGCGATCACCTCGCCGCCCATGGCGCGGATCTGCTCGGCGGTCTCCAGGGTCGACTTGCCGGTCGTCACCACGTCCTCCGCGATGATAATCTTCTCGCCGGGCTTTATCTCGAAACCCCGGCGCAGGGTCATGACGCCCTCGTCGTTCCGCTCGGTAAAAAAGGCCGGAAGGCCGAGCTGCCGCCCGAGCTCGTACGCCACCACGATCCCGCCCATCGCCGGGCCGATCACCGCGTCCGCCTCGAGCCTCCCCTCGGCGATCTCGAGCCTGATCCGGTCGGCCACGTCGCCGATCACGGCCGCCGCCCGATCCGGGTACTGCAGGAGCCGCGCGCACTGAAAATACTGGGAAGAATGCTTCCCCGAGGAAAGCAGGAAGTGACCGGTGAGCATCGCTCCGCAATCGGTCAGGATGGAAACCACGTCTGACATATGGACCTCCGGCGGTTTATACGCCCCGCCAACGCGTAAGATGCCCAGAGTATAGCGGATACGGGGGGGAATGTGGAGGGGGAACGGCATATATGCTTGCGGCGCGCGTGTCCGTCCGCGAGGCGGCTCGTCGCTAAGTCCTCGGGTTTTTCAAACCCTGCGGAACCGCTCCTGAGCCTCCCCGCTCCCGGCCTCGCAC
>QKCE01000310.1 GCA_003245785.1 Spirochaetales bacterium
ATTCCCCAGCGGCCGGAAACCCGCGTCGTGATCGGCAGCGTGTCGGGGGGCGTGAAGTTCGGCAACCGGGCCCTGACTTGCCGGCTCGGCCTCGAAATCCATAGCACCTCCGACAAGGAAGTCGCCGACCTCCGGCACGCCATACGGGATATCGCGACGAGCGTCGCTTACGAGGAACGGGTATCGGTGGATATCGCGCAGATCAGTAACGTGAACGCCTCCAATATCGGTTACGGCCATCCCCTGGTCAAGACGGCCCTCTCGGTCCTCTCCGACCTTGAGGTGCCTCCCCTCATTTACAGCTCCGAGTCGGAGCTTGCGGTGTTCCTCTCCGCGGGAATTCCCGCGGTGACGATAGGCCTGGCCTCGGGAACGAATTACCACCTGGAATCGGCGACGATGGACATAGAGTCCCTCTTCGTCGGCGTAACCCAGCTCATCGCGCTCATCGAGCGCGTGGACGGGGGGGAGTGCGATGGCAAAGAGTGATTGGCTCAGGAAGAACACCTTCCATTACGGGCAATTTTCGAACCTGGCGGAGCTTGTGGCCCTGAAGGAAAAGCGGGGCGCGAGAATCTCCCTTTGCTTCCCGACCCTGAACGAGGAATCGACGATCGCGAAGGAAATCGTGATCATGAAAAGCGAGCTTATGCTCCGCTATCCCCTTCTCGACGAGATCGCGGTGATCGATTCGGGGTCCACCGACGACACGAGGAAAATCGCCGCGGATTACGGCGCGGTGGTCTTTCTCGCGGAGGATATCCTGCCGGGCCTCGAGCCATACAAGGGCAAGGGAGAGAACCTCTGGAAAGCCCTCCACGCGCTCAAGGGCGATATCATCGTCTACATCGACGCGGACATCAAGAACATCCACCACCGCTTCGCCTACGGGCTTATCGGACCGCTTTTGACCCGGGACGACGTGAAGTACGTGAAGGCCTTCTACGACAGGCCCCTTGCCCTCGACCCCACGAAGGTGAAGTCCACCGGCGGCGGCAGGGTCACGGAGCTCGTCGTGCGCCCGCTCTTCTCGCTTTTTTACCCGGAGCTGAGCCAGTTCATCCAGCCCCTTTCGGGGGAGTACGCGGGTTACCGGGAAATTCTCGAGCAGATTCCCTTCCCCATCGGGTACGGGGTGGAAACCAGCATGCTTCTCGATATTTACGACCGCTGGAGAATGGGGGTAATGGCCCAGGTGGACCTGGAAAAGCGGTTCCACCGAAACCAGAATACCCAGTCCCTCGGTCGCATGGCCTTCGGCATCATGCAAACCTTCTTCCGCCGCATGGAGGCGGAAGGACAGCTGTCGCTGGGCACCGCCATGTTCGAGGAGATGAACCAGTACCTCATCGAGGAGGGGGGATACCGCGCCCAGGCGACGGGCCTCCAGCACCGTGAACGTCCCCCCATGATCACCATTCCCGAGTATCGGGAGCGGTTCGGGCGAGGTAGCGCCCGGTGAAGATCGCCGTCCTCCATTACCATTTGCGACCCGGCGGCGTAGCGACGGTCATCCGCCGGCAAATCCAGGCCCTCGACGGCGCCGCGGACCTCCTCGTCGTGACCGGCGAGGAACCCTCGGCGCCGATAGGCGCGCCCGTGGCGATCGTCCCGGGCATAGGCTACGACTCGTCCGGGGCGACAGGGGAGCCCGTCGCGGTCGCGGCGGCGGTACATGCCGCGATACGGGAGCGTTTCGGGGGCGAGTGCGACGCGCTCCACGTCCATAACCCCACCCTGAAAAAAAACTCGCGCTTCCTCGCCATCCTCAAGCGGCTCCGCGATTCGGGCGTCAACCTCTTCCTGCACGTGCACGATCTCGGGGAAGACGGGCGTCCCGATTCCTTTTTTACCGACGGGGAGTATCCGGAAGACTGCCATTACGGGGTATTGAACGGCCGGGATTACCGCGCCCTCCTCGGCGCCGGGCTGAAGGCCGAGGGGCTCCACCTCCTGTTCAACGCGGTGACTCCCCTGGAGGGCGTAAAGCGTTCCGAATCTCCCTCGGGGGCGGTGTACCCCGTACGGGCGATCAGGCGGAAGAATATCGGGGAGGCCCTCCTGCTTTCGCGCTTTTTGCCGGCGGGGGAACGCCTCGCGGTTACCTTGCCGCCCACGAGTCCCCGGGATTTCCCGGGCTACGAGGCCTGGAAGGCCTTCGCCCATTCGCGGACCCTCCCGGTGCGGTTCGACGCCGGGCTCGAAGCCCCCCTGTCGTCCCTCCTTTCGGAAGCCCGGTGCGTCCTTACCACGAGCCTGAAGGAAGGCTTCGGATTCGCCTTCCTCGAGCCCTGGACCGCGGGACTCCCCGTGGCGGGGCGGCGGCTCGAGACTGTATGTCCCGACTTCGAGGCCGAGGGGGTTTGTTTTCCCGGTTTTTACGGTTCGATTCGGGTACCCCGCGGCTTCTTTTCCTTCGATCGCTTCGCCCGAACGTGGCGCGAGCGGGCGTCGGTGCAGTTCAGAGCCTTCGGACGCTCCGTCGGGAAGCGGGAAATCGACGGTCTTTTCGAGCGGGCCTTTCCGGGAGGCGAGACGGATTTCGGTTCCCTCGACGAGGCAGCCCAGATCGAGGCGATCGATGCCCTGGATAGCCGCGCGGATGCCCGGGAAACCCTCGTCGCGGAAAATCCCCTCCTGGAGGGCATTTTTCTCGCCGACGATCCCGACGTCGTGGCGTGGAACGACCGAGCCGTCCGCGAGCGGTATTCCCCCGAACGTTACCGGGAACTCCTCCTGGGGGTCTATGCCCGGGTTCGCGACGTTTCGGTCCGTCAGTCCATCGACCGTAAGGCCCTTCTCGACTTTTTCCTCCACGGGGAACCCTGGCGCCTCATCGCCTCCGGGGCGGTTCAATGACCCTGATCGAGGCCCTCGCGGGCGCCCCGAAACCGATGGAACCGATCCCGACCGGTGCCCGGGAGAAGCTCGGGAATCTCCCCGGCATTCGGGCGGTCGTGTTCGATATTTACGGCACCCTGGTCATAAGCGAAACCGGGGATATTTCGGGGGGCGAGGGAACGGGACGTATGGAACCTTCCGGGGAACTTCTCGTCCTCCTCTCGGGGCTGGGTATTCGCCGATCCGTCGCCGAGCTTTCCCGCGCCTTCGCGGCTTCGGTGAGGGAAGAACACCGGCGAATGGCGCCGAAGGAACCGTACCCGGAAATAGTGGCGGAGCGCCTTTGGGCGAAAATTCTTGGAGTAGGGGAGGGCGATGCCCTC
>QKCE01000234.1 GCA_003245785.1 Spirochaetales bacterium
CCGGCCCGCAGGGCGACGAGAAAGTCGCTGAAGAGGGCGACCGCGTCGGCGCTCGGTATGGTTCGGTCATATACGTCGCCCGCGATTACGAGCGCCCCGTATCCGCCCCCCCGGAGTTCCTCCGCCAGGGCGTCGAGCATGAACCGCTGATCCTCGATGAGCGACGTTTCGTGAAGGGATTTGCCAAGGTGCAGATCGCCGGTCTGGAGCAGTTTCATACGTATACTGTAAGTACATTGCCCGCCCGTGTAAAGGGTGGTCGAAACGGGAGACTACCGTCGATGAATACCCCCGTGAAGGCGGCTTTGTTCGCGCTCGCGTTATTGTTTCTCGTCACCTGCACCGCAGGCGTGTTCCTGGTCGCCGTGTCCCCGACGGAACGGTACCAGGCGGATTACAATGCCTTCGAGTCCCTGAGCCTCGCGCTCGCGCGGTTCGAGACGGGCCTTTACCGGAGCGACGCGAATCCCTTCGCCGAGGGAATCGACCGGTTTTCCGACGAGCTTTCCGGCCTCGAAGCCGCCGCCGCCCGGGTCGACAGGGTGGGCGTTCCCGCCGAGAGCAGCCTGCCGGGCCGCATGTCCCTCGTCGCCGACGGCAAGGCCTGGCTCGCCGCCTACCGCGACCTTTACGGGAAGGCTTCGGAGGCCCTGGATTCTTCCTGGCCGCTTACCCCCAAGTCGCTCTATACCGGGGATATCCCGGTGACCGACGAGAGGTCCCTGGCTTCCGCCCGGGCGCAGGCGGACTCCCTTTCTTCCTCGGCTTCAAGCCTGGCCGACCGATCCGCCTCCATGCGGGAAGAGATCGACCGCGCGCTTCCTTCCATCGCGGAGTCGATCCTTCGCTGGCGTTTCGTGACCTACGCCGTTTCCGGCACGATCATCGTCGTGACCTGGCTTTTGGGCCTTTTCGCCATGTGGGTGTTCGCCCGTTCCGCCACGCGTTCCGCCACACGGTCGAGGGGCGGCGCCGGTTCATCCTCCCGGGCCACCATGCATATCCGTCCGGCGGGGAGCGGATTCGCCTCGCCGGGCGGCAACGCTCAGCCGGGCGGCAACGCTCAGCCGGGCGGCAACGCTCAGCCGGGCGACCGCGCTTCGTTGGACGCCCCCGCCTTCGGCCTGGGAAAGCTCCGCAACCTGAAGGGCGCAAGGCTTTCGGAGAGCGTGGAAGGCGTCGAAAGCCGCATCGCCGAGCTCGTGGCCTCCGTGAAGGAGGAGCTCGGGAAAACCGTGGAGTCGAGTTCGGCCCTTTCGGCCTCGGTGGAGAATACCTCCTCAACCTTCGAGGTGGTGGACGGCTTCATAGAAAGCATCCGAGGCGAGGTGATGACCCTGGAAGAGCACGTGGGCAGCGTGAAGGCCGGCCTCGAGCGCATTACCGGGGGCCTCAACCGCCTGGATACCCGGATCACGAACCAGAACGATCTCGTGGAAAGGTCGACCGCCGCGGCGGCCACCATGATCGACTCGATAATCGGCATGGCCGAGACCGCGGTTTCCGACGAGCGGACGGTGAAAACCCTTTTGACCTCCTCGGAATCCGGGCAGAGCCTCTTTTCCTCGACCTCGGAAAAGATTTCCCTCATAAACAACAGCGTGGCCCGGATCAACGGGATCGCCGAGGTAATAGAGAACATCGCGGAGCAGACGAACATGCTCGCCCTGAACGCGGCGATCGAGGCCGCCCACGCGGGCTCCCGGGGAAAGGGTTTCGCGGTGGTGGCGGAGGAGATCACGAAACTCGCCGAGGCGAGCTCGGAAAGTTCCCGGGAGATCGCCGAGTCGATAGAGGAAATCGTCGAGACCATTACCGAGATGGTGACCTTTTCCAACCGTCTCGACACGGCCTTCGAGGAAATTACCGGCGACGTGGGCATAGTGAGCACGACCATTACCCGGTTCTCCACGGAGCTCGTGGACTCAAGCGGCCTCGCCGAGTCCGTGAAGTCCTCCATGGAGAGCCTCAGGACCGAAACCTCGGAGATTACCCGCGAGGCCGGCTCCATGGCCGTGGGCGCCGGGGAGATCGCCCGTTCCATGAGCGAGCTGGACATGATGTCGAGCCGGGTTTTCGACGGCATAACCGCCATGTCACTCATGCTCGACGGCCTCAAGGACGTGCTGCAGCAATTCTCCGAAAAGGCCGAGTCGATGAAGGCCTCGGGCCTCGAAATGGGCCGAAAGCTCTCGCAGTTGAAGTGAACGGGCCTTTCGTGATAGCCTCGACGGCATCATGAAGCTCGATACTACCCTGGACAACCTGGCCGATGCCTTTCCCCCGGATTTCGAGGAGAGCGAAAAGGCCCAGGCCAAAACCCTGTTCCTGAAGCGTCTCGCCGTTCTCGCCCACGGCCTTTACGGCGGCAAGATGCAAACCCTGCCGAAATGCGGCCTTTCGGGCTTCAACTGGTTCAACGTATGGTACACCCCCGGCGTTTCCGCCGTTTCAACCGACATCCGCGACGACAACGACCGTTCCTTCACCCTCTCGAACCGGGGCAACCTGGTGGCGGTGGTGAGCAATTCCACCCGGGTGCTCGGGGACGGCGATTGCACGCCCCCCGGCGGCCTCGGCGTCATGGAGGGTAAGGCGATGCTCATGAAGTACCTCGGCGGCGTCGACTCCATCGCGCTCTGCGTGGATTCCCGGGTGCGGGAAGACGAGGCCGCCGCCAGGGGCGTTCCCGCGGGAAAACACGACCCCAGGAAAGTAATCGAGTTCGTGCGGATGCTCGAGCCCTCCGTCGGGGCCGTAAACCTCGAGGACATAAGCCAGCCCGACTGCTACGAGGTGCTGGACACCCTGCGGGAAACCTGCGATATCCCGGTATGGCACGACGACGCCCAGGGTACCGCCTGCATAACCCTCGCGGCCCTCCTGAACGCCCTCAAGCTCGCCGGAAAGAAGCTTTCCGACGCCCGGATCGTGCTCCTCGGCGCCGGGGCGGCGAATACCTCCATCGCGCGGCTCATCCTGGCCGACGGGGGAGACCCCGCGAAGCTTGCCCTTTTCGACGTGAACGGGGGCCTCCACGCGGGCCGGGAGGATATCCTCAAGGACCCGCGCCAGGGACGCCAGCGGGAGCTCTGCCTGAAAACCAACCCGGAGCGCTTCGCCTCCGTGGACGAGGCCCTGAAGGGCGCCGACGTCCTGATCGCCCTCTCGGCCCCGGGACCGGGGACCGTGAAGAAGGAATGGGTCGCCTCCAT
>QKCE01000074.1 GCA_003245785.1 Spirochaetales bacterium
ATTCGACATAGCGATCTCGTAGAGGTCGGGAAAGGCCAGCGCCACGGTGAGGTCCGCGCTTTCCTTCACGATTTGTCCGTATTCGCCGCCCAGATAGCGCGCGGGATTCTGCACCGACGCGAAGTCGGCGCCCAGTAAGCGGACGGGGTCTATTTTGCCCATAATTTGCCTCGGGTCAATGATCGAGCCGACGGATGTTCACGCTCATGAGAAGTCCGACGGCAAGCATGGCGGTCCAGAGAGAGGAGCCGCCGTAGGAGAGAAACAGGAGCGGAATGCCCGTTATGGGCATCGTGCCCATGACCATACCGATGTTGACGATGAAATGAAAGAAGAACATGGAGGTGACCCCGGTCGCGATAAGCGAGCCGAAACCGTTTTCGGTCTTCCGGAGGATAACGACGCCCCTGAACACGATGCTCGAATAGAGGGCGAACACGGCGAGCCCGCCGAGAAAGCCCCACTCTTCCGAGAGGATACTGAAAATGAAGTCGGTACTCTGCTGGGGGAGGAACCGGTAATGGCTTTGCGTCCCCTTGAGAAAGCCGACGCCGAAGGGCCCGCCGGAACCGATGGCGGTAATCGATTGGATGATGTTCCAGCCCGAGCCCAGCGGGTCCACGTTGGGGTCCAGGAACACGATGAGCCGCATGATCTGATAATCCTTCAGCACGTGGGAAGCCGCCACGGACATCGCGAGGGCGCCCGCTACGATTCCCGTCGCGTAGGCGATCCAATAGTAATACCGGGCCTTAGACAATGAATATCCGATCAGCGCGAGCACGGCGACCATTCCCAGGGCGAGCAGCGCGATGAGGGTAAAGCGCGTGCTCGTGAGGATCAGGATCGCGGGAATCCGGGCCTGGGCGATGTTGGTTTCCCAAAGCGGGAGCACGGTGAAAACCAGGGTAAGCCCGCCGCCCAGGAGTACCAGGGCGAGATACCGAACCGGTACCCCCGCCACGAAGCACATGGCGATGAAAATCGGTATATAGACCGAGGCGGTACCGAGATCCGGCTGGGAGAGCACGAGGAGGACGGGGGCGGCCATTATCGCCGCGGCCCGAAGGAACCGTTCCAGCTGGCTTTTCGCGTTTTGCGAGCGGTCGAGATAATACGCGAGAAACAGGATGTATACCAGCTTCGCGAATTCCGAAGGTTGAATACCAAGGTCGCCGATGCCCAGCCAGCTTTTCGCGCCGTTGACGTACCGGCCGAAAATGCGGGTATACACGAGGAGGGCCAGGGTAACGAGATAGATCAGGAAGGTTCGGTCCGCGTAACGGCGATAGTCGATCAGGGTCATGGCCAGCATCAAGGCGACGCCTGTCACGGCCCACAGGATCTGTTTCAGGTACTCGTTGGAGACGAGGATTCCCTCGGAGTTGATTCCCGAGGAATAGATAAAGGAAATCCCGATGACCGCCAGGAGGACTACCGAGAAAAACAAAATGAAGTCGAAATACGTGTATTTCCGGATGTTCATTCCTGTCTCCCCCGGGCACCGGCGAGGTACCGGAATCCCAGCGCGTCGACGGCCTCGTCATAGGTCTGGTCCGCGAATATTCCCTGGAAGATGATGTTGTTCGCGTAGGGCGCCCACCATTCCCAATCGTTCACGGCCTCGACCATCACGACCACGATGATAATGTCCTCCGGCGGCGCGTCGTAGGGACCGAAGGCGACCATCCACGAATGCCAACGGTCCGACAGGCCCACCTCGGCGGTACCGGTCTTGCCCGCGAGTTCCACGACCTTGTTCTTCATGGGAAACTGTGCCGTACCGTTGGTAATCATGTAGCGCATATACTCGCGCACGGTGGAGAACGTTTCCCTGGAGATATTGCTCGTGCGAAGCACCTCGGGCTGGGTAACGGACAGCACCGCGTTCGAGACCGGGTCGCGCACCTCCTTGAGGAGGTGGGGCTTATATATGGTTCCGTCGTTGACGATCATCGACACCCAATCGGCCATCTGGAGCGGCGAGACCAGGAGATACCCCTGCCCGATCGACATGTTCATCGTGTCGCCCCCGAGCCATTTCTCGTGGAACCGCCGCTCCTTCCACTGGGGCGTCGGGACGAAGCCCGCCGTCTGGGTGGGAAGGTCGATGTCGGGCTGGACGCCGAGGCCCATTTCCTGGGCGTAGGACGCGATCCGGTCCACCCCCAGGTAATCCCGGCCCGCGACCCAGTAATACACGTCGCAGGATTGCGCGAGGGCTTCCCTGAGGTCCACCGGACCGTGTCCGGGCTTGTGGATCCAGCACCGGAAAAGCCTGTCCCCGTAATTGATTTCACCGTCGCAATCGATGGTCTTCTCGGGGGGAATCGCCTTTTCCTCGAGGAGCGCGGTCGTCACTATCGTCTTGAAGGTCGACGCGGGGGGATAGCTTGCGTTCACCACGCGGTTCAGGAGCGGGTTGTTGGGGTCGTTCAGCAGGGTTTGGTACAGCTTTCCCGAATCGTCCCGGTTGAAGAGATTCGGGTCGAAATAGGGATACGACACCATGGCGAGCACCTCGCCCGTGGCGGGCTTGAGCACGACCGCTGAACCGATGCGGTGCCCGAGGGCGTTTTCCGCGAGGGTCTGAATTTTCTGGTCGACCGTGAGCACGAGGTTCTTTCCCATTACCGGGGGCTTGATGTTCGCGCTGTTCTCTATATACCGGCCCTTGACGTCGACCGTGCGGTACTCGAAACCGTCGACGCCGCGAAGCAATTCGTCGTATTGCTTTTCGATCCCGGCCTTGCCGATTATGCTGTTCGAGGTGTAGCCCTTGTTGTAAAAAAGCTTGAGCTCTTCCTTCGTGATATCGCCCACGTAACCGAGGACGTGGGAAATCGAGCCGGTTTCCACGTAATTCCTGATGGGTTTGGATCTCCAGGAGACCCCGGGCAGCTCGTCGATATCCTCGGCCACCGCGGTAACCACGGAATACGGCACGTTCGACTTTATCTCGACGGTCTGGAAGGACCTTCGAATCGAAGGGGGCACCCGGGCCTCTACGTCGGACGCCGGAATCCGGAGAATCGAGGATAGGCGGGCGATAACGTCGGTAAAACGGTCAGCGGGAATTTCGCCGGGCGTAATGTCCACCGCGAAGGAGTCGATGTTGAGCACCATCGGGACGGTCCCGTTCCGGTCGAAAATCACGCCCCGCTGGGCCGGTATCTTCTTCGAGCGTTGCGATATGTTTTGGGACTGCCT
>QKCE01000127.1 GCA_003245785.1 Spirochaetales bacterium
GGGGAATCGGACACGCAATAGGCCAGCTGCTCTTCCCAGCCCGCCGCGTAGGAGAGGTAATACGTGCCGTTTCGCTCATGGAGCCAGGGCGCCTCGGTAAACCCGAGCCCGGAGACCCGCGGGACGTCCACGCCCACGATCGCGTCCTTGACCTCCCCGGAGGGGGTACCCGAGACGTCCACGCTCGTCATGTCCCCGTTCAGCTTTACGTACTTGAGGCGCGAGTTGCCGAAATAGAGCCAGGCTTGGCCGCCCTTGTCGATGAATACCGTGGGATCTATATCGTCCCAGGTCCAGGCCGGCTGGCCCGGATAGGGCGTCATGTCCGAGGTGATGAGGGGTTTGCCGATGGCGTCGCGGAAGGGCCCCTCGGGCGAGTCGGCGACGGCCACGCCTATGGCCATTCCGCCGGTGCGGGGCATGTTGACCGGCGCGTAGTAGTAAAACTTGCCGTTCCGCTCGGCCACCTGGCCGGCCCAAGCGTTGCCCGACGCCCACTTGAAGTCCGTCGCCTTCAGAACCGGCCCGTGGGCGGTCCATTGCTTCATGTCCTTCGTGGAATAGCAAAGCCATTCGTACATGGCGTAATCCTTGCCCCGTGAGGAAGCCTCGTCGTGCCCCACGTAGAGGTACAGGGTCTTTCCGGAAACCAGGGCCGCGGCGTCGGCGGTGTACGCGTCCTTGACGACCGGGTTATCCGGCGCAAAGGCTCCTTGGGGCGCGGAAGCGCAGGACAGAAACGAAATGACGGGGAAAACCGCCAGGGACGCGAAAAGCGCGATTCGGGACTGGACGCGTCCCCTCCCGTTCGCGCGGGCTATCGACTTCATGAAATCCTCCGAGGGTCAGCGGAACGAGGGATAACCCGCGTCGTCCCACCGTATTTTTTTCGCCCAGGCGTGGCGGTTAGGGTCGTAAAGGGCATGGGAGAGGGCGACCTCGGAATAGGGCCTCGCGTGATACACGAGCACGTCCTCGGTCCCGTCAAAGCTTACCGTAAAGGAATTGTGGCCCGGGCCGAAGATTCCCGCGCGTTCGTCCGTCTCGAGTACCGCCCGCTCCGACTTCTTCCAGGAGGCGGGGTCCAGAAGATCCGCGCCCTCGTCGGCCGCGAGAAGGCCCATGCAGTAACTCGCGTCGGTCGCGCTCGCCGAGTAGGTCAGGAAGACCTTCCCGTTCCTCACCAGAACCGCGGCGCCCTCGTTCACCCTGAAACCCCTGCATTCCCAGTCGTATTCGGGCCGGGTCAGCATGACCTGGGGAAATTCGAGGGTATATGGCGTGGTCATACGCGCGATATAGAGGGCGGAATTCTCGGTCCGTTCCCGGGTTTTCTGCGCCCACACGGCGTAGCGGGTCCCCCGGCACTCGAAGGTAGTCATGTCGAGGGCGAAAGAATCCCATTCGGTTATCATCTGGCCCTTTTCCTGCCAGGTTCCGGCGAAGGGATCCCGGGAGGTGTTCGAAAGGACCCAGGTCCTGATATACCAGGGATCCCCGGCCTGGCCCGCGGCGAAATACACGTACCACGCGCCGTCGATAAAGTGGAGCTCCGGAGCCCAGATATGCCAGCTCATCGGTCCCTCGGCGTGCTTTCGCCAAATTACGATGGGTTCCGCCTCGGCAAGGTCCCGAATGGTCCAAGCCCGCCGAATCTCGATACGGTCGTATTCGGGTACCGAGGCGGTGAAATAGTAATACCCGTCGGTATGCCGGTACACGTAGGGGTCGGCCCTCCTCGGGATAAGCGGCTTCGTTTCGTCTATAAAACCTGGATCATGGGACATGAGAATACTCCCCACCGTACCGGACACGCCATCACGGTGTATATCGTTATTATAAGTCGTAAATCGATATGTATCAAGTAAATACGTTTTTATCGTGAAAAACCTCAAATATTCTTTAAAAATACCGGCTTATTCCCAATAGTATCCATATTTATGGTTACTGTTCGACAGGAGTGATCAGCTTCCGTAAAACCTTTCCGTAAGCGCTTCGTTCGCCGCATCGAGGGCGCCGAGGGATTCGGCGAGCCGAAGGACCGTAAACCGCTCACGAATCTCCATGGCGTGGAGGACTCCTTCCCGGAAAGTTTCCCGGGAAATTCCCAAGCCCGCGGGACCGAGCCTGTCGCCCGGGGGAATCGGCACCCCGATCGTCCCATGGGCGCCCGTATCGCCCTGACCGTACCCCGCGCCGGCGAGGAGGGCGCTTACCGTTTCCGGTTTCGGCGGCTCGACCCCGGCGGGAACCCGGTCGCCCAGGAATCGATACATTTCCGCGATCACGAGGGTCGCCGAGCCGACCGAGTTACCGTGCAGGGGATGGGGCCTGCCGGCGGCCAGGGCCGTAGTCTCCCAGAAATGGGACATGTGGTGCTCCGCCCCGGAGGCGGGCCGCGAGTTACCCACCATCCCCATGACGAGCCCGGAGAGCACCAGGGCCTCTGTGGTGGCCACGGGGTCGATTCCCCGGCCGGCGAGGACCGGCGCCACGCAGCGCTCGATCGCCCGGTCCACCAGGGCCGCCATGCGGGCGCAATGGTATTCGCCCTTGAGGACGCGGGCGAGCCGCCAGTCCGCGAGTGCCGTATACTTGCCAAGGATATCGCCGAATCCCGCCCGCAGCATCTCCGCGGGAGCGCCGGCGAGAATATCGGGATTCGCGAAAATCCCCCGGGGGTATACCGCCTCGTAGGTGATCTTCTTCCCCCCGACTATTAGGGGCGAAACGGTGGAGGCGTACCCGTCCATGGACGGGGCGGTCCCGAAAATCGAGTAGGGAATCCCGGTCCGCGCGGAAACGAGCCGACACGTATCGTTGACCGAGCCCGAACCGACGGCCAGGATAAAGGAAGCCCCGTCGCACTCGATGAGCAGGCGGCCCACCGCCGACTCGTCCGGGATCAAATCCGCGGTGCCTTCCCCGACGGGAAGCTCGACCGCGCGCGCGGAATCGGCCCCGCCCCGATCGGCGATCAGGGAAGCCAGGGCGAAGCCCGCGACGCGGAGCGTATTACCGTCGCCCACCACGAGCACCTTTCCCCCGCCACGGAGTTCCAGGGCCTGGGTAGCTGCCCCCTCGGCGGCTCCGACGGAAATATCGATCCGCTCGATCCCTACCCCGTGCCGCCTGCCGCAGTCGCATTCGAAAGAAAGGCCTGCCCAGTCCGCGAGACCAAGTCGCGTAAAATCGGGGATGCTCATTCGTCAGTCTCCTTCGGTCCCAGGGACCGCAATTCGTATACGCCTCCGGCGACGCAGGACGCGTCCCGGGGCTCTATCCGCACTTCCGCCCGCCCGAGCCCGGGAGCGCCGTCCCCGGACGCCGCGGAGCCTTCCCGAGATCGGTCCAGGAACTCCCGGGGAACCGGAATCTCCGCGTATTCCAGCCGCGATACCCCTTCCCCGCGAAGCTCCATGGAGACCGCGAGGCCTCCGTTCACGAACACGGAAAAGGCCCTCGGCGCCTTCCCGTCCGGCCCTTCCGATGCGTCGTAGGCCAGGGCGAGAAAGGCCGCCCCGGAGGCGGGAAACGCGAGCCGATAGGAAAAAAACGAGCCTTCGCCCCGGGCGAATCTCCGTCGGAGCTCGAGACGGGCAGAATACCAGCTGTCGGACCCCTTCCCGGAATACCCGTGTTCCACCTCGGACTGCTGCTCGCCGGGCCGGACGAAATCGACCGTCCTCCCCGCGAACCGCCCTCCGTCCGCCCCCGCGTCTTCCCCGGCATCGGGCGAAAGATACAGGGCATACCGCCGGTGGTGCAAGGCAAAATAGGGAACGAAGGCCGGCGTCTCCCCAAGGGAAAAGAGCCCCGGGTGAGCCCTGAACTCGAGCCGGGAGGCGTCGATCATGGTTATACGCCCCGGAATATCGGTCCCGGCGCCCGAGGAAAGGACAGGCGCCCCGATCCCGGGCCACGCCATGAGGGAAAGATGGTCGCCCACCGTATCCGTCGGCGGGAAATTCTCCCTTCCCAAGTCCGCGGCGAGCACCGTAGGGCCAAAGCGAAGCGAATAGGCCTCGCCTTCCCCCTTCGCGCGTTCCGAACGGAGCTCCATGGGAAAGGAAAGGCTTACCTCCGCTCCCGCGAAAAGCGGAACCGGGATTCTCAGGAAGGAACCGCCCCCGCATCGATATTCCCTGCCGTCGAACCGGGCGGTAAGCGGGGCGGCGAGCCACTCGGGCGCGCGTATCTCCAGGTATGCCGATTCTTCCGGAACCGCCTCGACGAAGACCGTGCCCCGGTCCGAGAAGGGATACCCCGTTTCGAGCCGGAGGGAAAGCCCTCCGGAAACAAAGGACGACGCCATGAAAACGTCGAGGGAAACCGCGTCGCCCCGTAGGGACCAAGCCATGCGCCCGTATCGCGCGGGGTTCTCCATGCCCGTTCCCGTGCAGCACCAGAAGGAATCGTCCCGGCTCCCGTAGACCTTGAAATGCCCGCTCTCGGTGGACATGAAATAGGCCTTCGCCCCGGTCTCCGGTTCCTGGGACGCGAGGATATGGTTCAGGAGCGCGCGCTCGGCGTACTCCGCGTAGCGCGCCTCGCCGGACCAGGAACGGAGAATCTCCGCCAGGCGCAGCATGTTGTGGGTATTGCAGGTTTCGCAGGTATCCCTCGCGGTCTGCTCCCGGTCCGGCCGAACGAAATGCTCGCCGATCGAGTTCCCCCCGATCGCGTAACTCCGCCTCGTCGTCACCGTATCGAAGAAGAATTCCGCCGCCGCCCGATACTCCCCGTTGCCGGTCAGGCCGTACAGCTTCGCCGCGCCGATCAGCTTCGGAATTTGGGTATTCGCGTGAAGGCCCTGCAACTCGTCCCGGCCCGCGGCGAGGGGACCGATCACCGACCGGTCCAGGAAGCGCTCCGCCAGGGCGAGGTGCGCGGGGTCTCCGGTCAGGGCAAAAAGGTCCGCCAGGGCCGCGGTCATTCCGCCGTGCTCGCAGCGGAGCATGCGGGAAAACGTCGCGTCGTCCATCCGGGCGCAGCCCGCAACCGCCCAGTCCGCGAGGCCCCGGGCTACCTCCAGGGCATCGGCCGCGACGGTAGCCAATGCGGCGGCCGATCCAAGCGACGCCGCGTCGACCAGCCCCGCCAATATCTTGTGGAGGGAATACCAAGGCACCCAGAAGCCCGCGAGAGAAAAGGGCTCGACCTCGAAGTCCCCGGAGAAGGCAGCGTCGAAGGGCGTCGAGGGAACCCCCGCGACGTACCCGTCGGCGCGGCGGACCCGTTTCAGCTCCCCCACGGCGTGCGCGAGGGCCGGCGCGGCCTCCGGGTCCCCCGCGGGACCGGCGAATTCCGCGAGGGCGGACAGGTAATGCCCGAGGGAGTGGCCCGCGATTCCCCGGGACTCCCACCCGCCGTAAGGCTCTGCCTTCCCCGCGTCGGGGGAACCGAGGGCGCGGCGGCAGGGCTCGAGCAACCGGTCCGGGTCGAGAGACAGCAGATAGGCGAGTCCCACCGCCTGCGATCGCCCAAAAAGGCCGTGCCGGTCGAGCCGGACCGAAAAGTCCGCCTTCAAAGCGCCCATTGTTCCCCCTGATTAAAATCGCAATATATCGTTATATATCGATTTTATCCGCCTGCTTGCAAAAAGGAAAGCCCTTCCCCTCCGCAGTTTTCTTCTACGGACGAAAAGAATCGCGTTTTTTGTTGCAAATGCAACAGCACCGACGCGTAAAACGCGGTATCTTTCACCCATCAACCCCGAACAAGGAGTTCCCCAAGTGAAACGACAGATAATCAAGATAGACTCGGACAAATGCAACGGCTGCGGCCTTTGCGTAACCGCCTGCCACGAAGGCGCCATCGGCCTCGAAGGCGGCAAGGCGGTCCTCCTCCGCGACGACTACTGCGACGGCCTCGGCAACTGCCTCCCGGTCTGCCCCACCGGCGCCATAACCTTCGAGGAACGCGAGGCGGCGGCTTTCGACGAGGAAGCGGTCATGAAGAACAAGGCCGAAGGCGCGACGGGAAAGGGGCCAGGCGAGAAGGGGGCCGCGACGGCGCCCAAGGCAGCCTTCGCCCCCCGTACCGGCGGCTGTCCCGGCTCGGCGGCCCGGACCCTCGAGCCCCGTACCGTGGCCTACTCCGGCGGCGGCTGCCCCGGTTCCGCGCCGCGGGCGCTTTCCGCCGCGCCCCGGGACGAAGGCTCGATCCCGGCCCCGACCGGCGCGTCCGCCCCCCGGCCCTCCGAGCTCCGCCAGTGGCCCGTGCAGATCAAGCTCGTGCCGGTCAACGCCCCCTACTTCGACGGCGCGGACCTCCTCATCGCCGCGGACTGCTCCGCCTACGCCTACGCCTCCTTCCACGAGGACTTCCTCAAGGGGAAAATCGCGATCATCGGCTGCCCCAAGCTCGACGCCGGGGACTATACGGAAAAACTCGCGGCGATAATCGCCGGAAACGACATCAAGAGCGTCACCGTGGTACGCATGGAAGTACCCTGCTGCGGCGGTCTCTCCCACGCCGCCACCGAAGCCCTCAAGGCCAGCGGAAAGTTCATCCCCTGGCAGGTCGTGACCATCGGCGTCGACGGCCAGCGAATATAAGTGGCTCACCCGGGGACTTTCGCGCAATCGGCGCCGGCTTCGCGGCGGCTCACCCGGATCGGACCCTTTCGGTACAAACCCGGCCGTTTCCCGTGCCGGCCGGGCTTACCATATCTCCTGCCGGCCGGCCAGCCCGTTTCTCCCCGGTCCTGGCTAGCCGCCCCGGCGTCACCAGCCATCCCCTAAAAGGCGGAGCCCCGCCGGTAACCGGTTCCGCTGACTCCGGGCCGCGGCCACCTTTGCCGGTATTTTTCGTGGACGCCCGGAGCGGAGGCGGCGTATACTGAAAAGGTTGAGGAGGAACGCCATGGGCGAAAGCCGCGACCGTCACGAAACGTCTGCCGAATTCCAGGGAAAACCCTACGGGCGCCTGCCCGCCGTCGCACGGGGAGCGAGCTTCGCCTGCCTCGGCGCGGGAATCGCGACCTGGGCCTGCATCATCGCCCAACCGGGTACCTTGGGACTCATGGAATGGGTCCCCAAATACGCGCTCTACTTCGCCCTCATACCGGTGATATCCGCCTTGCCGACCTTTCTCCTGACCGTCGCCTCGACCTTTGCGCGCCGTCCGGACGGCGCGGGCCGGACGACGCGTTTCATCGCGGCCCGGATCTCGTACCTCCTCTCCGTCGTTACGGGAGGCTTCCTTACCCTGTCTATCGCCGCCCTGCTCGCCTGGTTCCTCGCCGGAATCGGAACCGTCGGGGCCTACGAACGCCCGATCCTGCTTCCCGAAGGGGAGAGCCCGGTTCCCCTGACCCGGCTCGCCTTCTCCTCGGATCCCCACTTCGGCGCGACCACCAATGACCTCGAGGCCACGAAGGCCATCATCTCGTCGGTGGCCCGCGGACCCTACGACGCGTTCTTCGTCCTCGGCGACCTCTCGGAAACGGGATTCCCCGGGCGTGGCCTGGAGGACGCGGCCACCGCCCTCGCCGAAGGCCTCGGAACGAAGCCCCTCGCGACCCTCGAGGGCAACCACGATTACCTCGTCGGCGGCTCACGGCGCTACGCCCGGATCTTCTCCCGTCCCCCCTACTGGAAAATCGACTCGGGGAACGTCCACGTAATCGCCCTCGACCTTCCATGGGGAACCGAGCGCTTCGGGGCCAATCAGAAAGCTTGGCTCGAGGACGCCCTCGCCGCAATACCCTCGGACGATTTCACCGTCGTCCTTTCCCATTGCTATTTCTGGGCATCCGGCTATAGCGACCCGGAAACGGGCAAGCCCTGGTACGACCAGAAGGACATGATCGCCGAAGTCGCCCCCATCCTCGAGCGGGGGGGCGTCGACCTCGTCGTCTCCGGCCACAACCATTATATGGAATACCTCGAGAATGGCGGCGTATCCTGGGCGGTCATCGGCGCCATGGGCGGCATACCGGACCCGGAGCCGACCTGGCATTCCCCCGCCTCCCGGTGGTTTTCCCAGGGCACCTTCGGCTTCCTGGACCTCGACCTTACCGTCTCTCCGCCGATCCTCGCCTTCCGCGACGTGGACGGGTACGAACTCTACCACGTGTCCCTGGGCGCCGCCCGCTGACAACACGCCGGCCGAACGTCGCCCGTACCCGTTCACTACCCGGCGACGGGCGCTTGCCCGGGCGTTTCGTCCAGGACGTTTCGGGCCAGGCATTTTAGCCCCGGCGTTCAGGGGACAGCGTCTCGGCCAGAGCGTTCCGGTCCCGGCGAAAAAAAAAGGGCGCCCCGGGGGCGCCCTTTTCGCGAACCGCGCGGGTTCCCGCGCGTCGATGCCGCATGCGTCGCGACACCTGAATTAAGCCGTATTCTCAGTTTTCCGGCCGGAGATACGCCTTCACGAAATTCCCCTCGTCGAAGAACCGCAAGGCCAGGGTCATCAGGTTCTCCCCGGTAAGCCCGGAAAGCACGCCGTCCACGTCGGTAATCTCGGCGAAGGGCCGTCCCGACATCCCGAAGCTCGCGATCTTCCCGAGCCAGAACCCGTTATTGCGCAGCCCTTCCTCCTGGGTCCTGCGCCAGGTTTCCCGCAGCTTGGTCACGTACGCTTCCGGTACCGGCGCGGACTGAAGCCAGCGAACCTGCTCCAGCACGGCGGCGGAAAGCTCGTCTTCCCGTCCGGGCTCGCAGCCGAACTCGATATCGGTCTCGAAGAACGGCGCGGGATAATCGACCAGGGTTCCCCTTACGGAAACGCCGTAGGAGCCGCTCATGTCCTCGCGCACTA
This sequence comes from Spirochaetales bacterium, assembly GCA_003245785.1. GTDB lineage: Bacteria > Spirochaetota > Spirochaetia > Treponematales > Treponemataceae > Teretinema. Next base: position 8,767 of record QKCE01000127.1, read on the forward strand.
TCTCCCGGAGCCTGATCTGCAGCAGGGAGCACAGGGACGAATACAGTTCGCGGTCCTTTCCGCTCACGGTCGCCGGGCCGCCGAAGGCGAGGAAGACCCGGCTCTTGGGGTCTATTCCCTTCCGGAGCTCGCCCGAAACGGTTCCCGAGGGGAACGGCAAGACATGGGATACGGCCTCCTCCCGCGCCTTGCCCGTCGGCAATGCCGCGAGATATGTCTCCGCGAACGCCTTCAGTACGTCGAGATCGAAGCTCCCCACGAACGCGAAAGTAAAGTCGGCCGCGTTCGCGAACCGGTCCCTGAAGGCCCTCTCGGCCGTCGCGGGGTCCATCCGGGACACGAGACTCGCGGAGAGGTTCGCGTGCCGCACGTCGTCGCCGTAGAGGAGACTCACCTTGAGGTCCGCGAAACGTTCGCCCGGGTCTTTCTCCCGGGAGGCGGCGAGCGTATCGAGCTGTGCCTTGAGGGAGCCCCAGGCGTCTGCCGAGAAATAGGGCCGGTTGAACCAGAGATTCATCAGCTTGAACGCCGTCTCGAGATCCTTCGCCGAGGAGGAACCGCTCAGGCCCTCGAAGGAGGAACCCAGCCAGGGCGTGACCGCGACCGTCGTGCCGGAAAGCTTTTTCTGCAGGTCAGTCGCCGAAAAGCCGTTAAGGCCCGACATCCGCGCGTACGAGGTTGCCACCTCGGCGGAGGGGAAATCGGCGTCCGAAACTAGCGATTCCCCGCCTTTGCTCCAGGCGCTGAACACGATTTCGTTCTCCTTGAAATCCGTGGGAAACGCGAGCACGGTGATGCCGTTCGCCAGCTTCAGCTCGACGAGGCCCGCTTCCGTCAGCTTCCTTTCGGATACTATGGCCCCCGCGACAGGTACCGCGGCGAGGGAAGAATCGAAGAGCGGCCGGTCGAGGTCGTTCTCCGCGTACGCGGTCAACGCGGTCGCGGGTTTCCAGTTTTGCCACAGGTCGATGAGCGCCGCGTCGTCGGGAATGTCCCCCGCAGTATCCGGCGCGGTCACCACGAGCGAAGTCCCGCGGCCCTTGAGCAGAGCCCTGATCGCCTTGTCGACGTCGGCCTTCGATATTCCCGGGGTAAGTTCGTTCGTCAGCCCGTATTCCGCGTCCGCGGAAACCTTCACGTTCCCGTATAGCGCCTGGTCTACCAGTTCCCGGGCGATCGAGGCGGAATGGATTTTCTCGCGGTCAAGCCATCGCTGTTTCGCCGAATCGAGGATATCGTTTTTCGCCCGCTCGAGTTCCGCCTCGGTTATCCCGAACTCCCCGAAACGGAGCCACTCGGTCATGAGCTCCTCTAGACCCTCGGTGAATTTTCCCGGCTGGGGGACCATCACGAGGTACGAGAAATCCGTGGAACGCGAGAACCGCTGGGAGCCCGAGCCGGCACCGAGGATGACGGGATTCGCCTCCAGGGTCTTTTCGTCAAGCCTGGCGTTAAGCGCCGACGAGGCGATCGCCCGGACGATCCCGTCGCGGAAGTCCCCCGCGGTCTTCGAGGTCTTCGCCGGCGAGGGCTCAAGGATTTCCACGGTGGTGTACTGTATTTCCGGGTCCCTGAACACGAGCACGCCGGGTTTGCCCGCCTTCGGTCCCGCGGGCACGGGGCGGGCGGCCTTCCCCTCCGCGCGCGGGATGGTTCCCACGCTGCCCTCGATGGCTTTCAGGAGAACGTCGGGATCCGCGTCTCCTACCAGGGTAACGGACATAAGGTCCGGTCGGTACCATCGGCGGTAAAAATCGACGACCCGCGAGCGGGGCACGGTTTTCACGATCTCGGGATCGCCTATGGGGAGGCGCTCTGCGTACTTCGATCCGGCGAAAATGAAGGGGAACTCCGCGTCGCTCGCGCGCCCCTGGGCACCCCGCCCCAGGCGCCACTCCTCGACCACGACGCCCCTCTCCTTATCGAGCTCGGTCTGATCGAAACTGAGGCCGTACGCCCAGTCCCTGAGCACGAGCAGCGACTTCTCGAGCATCGCCGGATCGTCCGCCGGGATTTCCAGCATGTATACGGTCTCGTCGAAGGAGGTGTAGGCGTTAACCTCCGGCCCGAACTTCATGCCGATGCTCTCGAAATAATCGATCAGCTCGTTTTTGGCAAAATGCTCACTCCCGTTGAACGCCATATGCTCGACGAGGTGCGCGATTCCCCGCTGGTCGGGGTCCTCGAGCACGGAGCCCGCGTTCACCGCGAGCCTCAACATGATACGGTTCTTGGGTTCCCCGTTACGGGCCACGAACCAGGACATGCCGTTCTCCAGGGTACCCGCGCGTACCGCAGGGTCGGGGACGAGCCGGGTCTTGGCCGAAACCGCGCCCTTCCCCGCCCCGAATCCCGCGGACGCGCAGGAAACCGGGAGCGTAAGGAGGCCGACCGCCGTCGCAAGGGCGAAAAAGGCCGAAAGGCCACGGGCCTTCGCATTCCTACGGCGCGGCGCGGGAAACGCCGTCTCGAAATATTCGCGATCCTCGGCACGCGCCGGGGGCGGCGACACACGCTTTTGGCTTTCGTTAAAACCGGGATATCGTCTCGACTTCACTGACTTCACCTCTTTTTTTGGGATACTGACGGGGTTCAGTATAGCACTTGCGCGGCGGGACGGCGAGAAGACGGCGAACCCTTCGGGAATCTCCGGTTCCGGACGCCCCTACCGATCGGACGAAGCCGTATCGCCGCCCCCGAGGCTACAAAACCTTCCTCCCGACGGGGAATCCGGCTTGACGCCGCCATCCGCATAAGGTAACCTGAAGCGACGAGAGGGGAGTAGTAACGCGCGCGCGGTCAACACACGGTAACCGAGAAATGGTTGCCTGGCCGCGCGGCTTCGGGCGCGTACCCGGGGATACCAGACCTTTCGCGCGGACGGACCTTGGGTCACTCGGCGCGAAAGGTTTTTTTTCGCCTGGCCCGCGATGCCCCGGCCTGCCTTGGTCGTCGGCTCGCACAAACTCGATACGGTGCGCCCCGCGAAACGCCAAACAAGGCGCCCGACAGGGTGCCGACGTTTCAAGGCATCGTCCAACGAGGCGCCCGACAGGGTGCCGACGTTTCAAGGCATCGTCCAACGAGGCGCCCGACAGGGTGCCGACGTTTCAAGGCATCGTCCAACGAGGCGCCCGACAGGGTGCCGACGTTTCAAGGCATCGTCCA
>QKCE01000260.1 GCA_003245785.1 Spirochaetales bacterium
GTGGATTGGGTCTCGCCCTTGGGCGTGAGCCTCGTTTCCTCGGCCAAAAGCCCGCCGACCCATACCCGGGAACCCTTGCCGATCAGGGTACCCGTCGCGTCGGTTATCTCGAGGCTCGCCCGGTCGCCCTCCAGGCTCCAGGACTTCACGGTCACGACGTTCATCTTGCCGTCGTAAAGCGTGTCCTTGACGACCCGGCCCGTATCGTCCAGGGAGAATTCCTCGACCCCCGAGAGCATGCCGTCGGGATAGGCGGTTTCCACTCGGTTGAGCGCCCAGTAGTGCTCCGCCGCCATGACCGGCGCGGGGGCCGGGACTTCAACCCCCGCCGGGGTTACCGCGACCAGGGAAACGGCGGGTTTGGCGGTGGCGCAGGAAAAGAACGCGGCGACGACCAGGAGCGACGCCGGAATGAGGAGCGATTTATGCATTGGAAAACCTCCGGAGAAAAAGCAGGTTCTGATGAAGTAAAACGGGGCGGGAAGGCCCACCCAAGACGCGAGTATATTGCGCCAAGCAAAACGTGTCAAATGGAGATATTCGAGTTTTTACTCTATTGATGATGGAATTTACAACTTTTTTTTCGCGCCCTTTGCCGACAAGAGAAAATGCCCCGGGACACCCGCGAAAATACCCCTTCAGCCCTTCCTGGCCAAGGATTTGCCCCTGCCGGGGATTCGTCTTACCATTAAGGGTATGTTCGGAGATCCCTTGGTTCGTAAAATGCTCACGCTCGCCTGCGCCCTCTCCCTTACGGCGGCCCACGCCCAAATCCGGGTGGTGTACCCGAACCTGGAGGAACGGGAGGGTTACGGCTACAGCATCCTTGCCCTGGCCCTCGAGAAATCCGGCGTGGACTATACCCTCGAGATTTACGGGAAGCGTATCAACATGGAGCGCGCGAAGTATCTCCTGGACCGGGGCGACATATCGGTAATCGACCTCGGAACCAGCGCCGAATTCGAAAGCCGTTGGGACGCCGTGTATTTCCCGATAGACCGGGGACTGAGCGGTTACCGGCTCATGTTCGTGAACGAGGAGCTCCTTCCCGCCTTCGCCGCCATCCGGGACGTTCGTACCCTGTCGGGCTACTCGGCCGCCCAGGGCACCGATTGGGCCGACACGGCGATCCTGCGCCACGCGGGAATCGACGTACTCGAGTCGGCCCGGTTCGATACGCTTTTCAAAATGGTGGACGCGCGCCGCGTCGACTTTTTCCCCCTGGGCGTGGAGGAAATCGGGACCTTTCGCGACCGTTACGCGGACCTCCTGACGCATACGGCGATCGAGCCGACCATGGCGCTCCATTATCCCTTCGCGAGGCTTTATTTCGTCCGCAAGGGAAATACGGAACTCGAGACGGCGATCTTGCGGGGCCTGGAGAGGGCCTTCGCGGACGGAAGCTTTCAGCGGATGTTCGCGGGGGATCCCGGGGTGGTAAAGTCCCTCGGAATCGCGAATCTCGGGAACCGAAGGATTCTCGAAATGGAAAACCCCTACATGAGCGATCGCTTCAAGGCCATCCCCGGGGAATATTTCTACTCCCCGAAGTAAGGCCCCGGGCGGTCCCGCTCACTCCTTCCGGAGCACCCGAAGGAACCGCCTCCGCCCGATCCGCACGACGAGCCCCGAGGGGGGAACGCTTCGCGGATCGATTGCCGGATCGCCGTCCGCCGCCTTCCCGTCCCCGAGGTACACGGCCCCTTCCCGGATCAGCCTGCGAGCCTCGCTGGTCGAGGCCGTGAGCCCGGCTTCGAGTAAAAGCCGGGGAAGTTCCGTCGCGGTACCGAGGACAAAGGAAGGCATCTCCGAGGGGTTTTCCCGCCTCGAAAAGCGCCGCTCCCATTCCGCCCTCGCCTTCTCCCCGCTTCCCGGGCCGTTGAAGCGGTCGACGACCCGGGTCGCGAGCTCCAGCTTCTCCCCCATCGGATCGTTTCCCGTACCCGTACCCTTACCCGCCCCGCCCCCGGCCGGCTCGGGGTCCAGGAGCACGAGGCGCCGCCAGGTCGCGATCTCCGAGTCCGCCACGGACATGATCCGCGCGAACTGCTCGTCGCTCCCGCAGGAGACCGGAATGTCGTTACCGAGGGATTTCGACATCTTCTGCCCGTCGAGGCCGGGAAGGAGGGGCATGAGCATGGCGCATTGGGGCTCGAGGCCCCGCTCCCTCTGCAGGTCCCGCCCGGAGAGGATGTTGAATTTCTGGTCCGTGCCGCCGAGCTCCACGTCGGCCCCGATCGCCACGGAGTCGAAGGCCTGGAGCATCGGGTACATAAGTTCGTGTATACCCACCCGGGCGCCCCGTTCGTACCGGAGCCGGAAGGTTTCGTGGGCGAGCATGTGGGCGAGGCTGAAGGTTCCCGCGAGGGAAAGGGTGTCCGCCAGGCTTATGCCCGAAAACCAGTCGCTTTGCCACCGGATCTCGGCATGTTCCCGGTCAACCACCCGGAAAATCTGGTCCGTATAGGTTTCGGCGTTACGCTTGACCTCCTCGAGACTGAGGGGCGGACGTTCCGCGTTCCTCCCCGAGGGGTCCCCTATCGAGGCCGTGTAATCCCCGATTATCAGCACCGCCTCGTGGCCCAGGTCCTGGAACTGCCGGAGCTTCCCGTAGGGGACCATGTGCCCCAGGTGCACGTTCCGCGTCGTAGGGTCAATCCCGAGCTTTACCCGCAGGGGCTTACCCTCGCGGACGCTCCGCTCGAGCTTGGCGAGAAGTTCCTCCCGCGGCACGATTTCCTCGCAACCCCGCTCCAGGAGGGCCAGTTGCCTCTCCGCCTCTTTCCTTGCGTCCATCTTTTTACTCCTTCCGTGAACATGGGTTTCCGGGCCCCGGGAGGGCCGGGCTCGTCGGGCTTTTGGGTCCGGAAGGCTCGGGGAGAAGACGGCGGGCGGGCGCATAAAAAACGAAAGGCCCGCGACCGGCTTCCCCTCGGGGAACCGGCCGCGGGCCTTACGCGGCATATCGATACCGCTAGCCCTTCATGCCTCCGCCAGGGAGAAACGAACCGTTGTAGCGGTAATAATACTTGTTCACGGTCATGACGTTTTTCATCCCGTTGATTTTACCCCGATTCGGGCGGAATTGGCAAGCGCGTTTCGGGGCGGCGGGACAGGCAAGAGGGGATAGGGCGGGACCCCGCCGGGACGGGCCGGGCGATCGGC
>QKCE01000220.1 GCA_003245785.1 Spirochaetales bacterium
TGACAATTAAGTCAAGCGCGCGGAACGGGATTTGGCAATTAATTGTAAAATACGTTTTACCTAGCCGTTACCTTCCCGTAACAATCGGACCCCGGGACTTTGCTAGATTCAATAGCGTAACGCTCTAGCGAGCGCGGCCCGGATGGGCCGATACCCAAGGCCCCCGGGAGGGGGAAAAGGCAAGGATAATTTTATGAAGATGCGCGTTAATTTTTTTGTCGACGTCATAGCCCTCATCGCCTTTGGCGCATGCGCCGTCACCGGGGCGGTAAAAATGCCCGAATTGAACGTGGCCATGTCCAACGAAACATACGAGGGCCTGTCCCTGCTGCATGACTGGTCCGGTATCGTATCCCTCGCGCTGGTCGCGGCGCACGTACTGTTGCACGCCCGCTGGTTCGCCGCGGCTGGCAAAAAGATCTTCGGGCGCGACGGCGCGCGCGAGGCGGCCGGGGCGGAGACCGCCAAGGCCAGACGCGGAAAGCCGAAGAAGATCGCCTTGATCGCCCTCGTCGCTTCGGTATTGACCCTCGGCGGCGCGAATCTCTGGGCCCACGGGCGCGGCGCGAACGCCACGATACCCCAGGGCGTCGATTACCCGGCGGGAACCCTTATCGACGGTACCTATACCGGGACGGCCACGGGCTACCAGCCGAACCTGCAGGTCCGCGTGACCGTCGCGGGCGGTTCCATCTCCAAGGTCGAGGTAATCCGCCACTCCGAAACCATGCGCTGGTATTACCAGGTCGTGCCCTACCTCACGAACGCCATCGCCGCCGCGGACAGCACCGACATCGATTCGGTCTCCGGGGCGACCTCCAGCAGTCACGGCATCCTCTCGGCGGTGGAAAACGCCCTCGCCTCGGCGAAGAAGTAATTCAGCGGCGTAAAGCGCGCCGCCGGCCCGTAAAGGGCCGGGCCGCGAGCGGATCGGCCCGTCCCGCCCGCGGGCTTGGAGCGCGGCCTCTCCGGGGGTATAATCCGTTTAGCGATTGCAGCCGGGAGGGACAAAGTGGAAACCAAAAGGAAAAAGACCTCCCGGGACGAGCGGGCCGAGGAATCGAGGGAACGCATTTACGAAACGAGCATCGACCTGTTCGCCCGAAAGGGGTTCGACGAGACGAGCGTCACCGCGATTTGCCGGGAGGCGGGTTGTTCGGTAGGCGCCTTCTACCATCATTTCGCGTCGAAGGACGCCGTCATCGAGGAGAATTTCCGCCGGGTAGACCGGGATGCCGTCGGCTGGGGGCCCCTGGATCCGTCAGCGATCCGCGACCGGGACGCCGTTTTGGCCTATATGGATTCCTATGCCCGTTTGGTGACAAGCCGCGGCCTTGAATTCTCGAAGCGGTTTTATACCTGGAAAAACAAGAACTTCATCAAAAAAGGCCGTTCGATGCAGGTTAATCTCGCGATGCTGATTCGCGGGGCGATCGACGCGGGGAATCTGAAATTGACCCTCCCGCCGGACGAAGCCTGCGAATGGCTTTTCGTGTGCGCCCGGGGCGTCGTGTTTCACTGGTGCCTTCACGAGGGCGGTTTCGACCTGGCCGCCGAGATGCGAAAGGCGGTCGACCGGGCCCTGAGGGGCATAGAGGCCTGACCCCGTTCCCGCCGCGCGAATAAAAAAAGGCCGACCCGACGCGAGTCGGGCCGGCCCCGGGGTTTCAAAGCCGCTCGGTCGGGGAACGATTCCCCTTCCGCGATTACTTCGATTCCGCCGCCGCGTTCGTGCCGGCGATCTTTCCGAACACGTTGATGTCCGCGAGGGCGTTGCCGCCGAGGCGGTTGGTTCCGTGCACGCCGCCGGTGGTTTCGCCCGCCGCGTAGAGTCCCGGAATCACGTTGCCGTTGGCGTCGATAACCTGGGCTTTCTCGTTGATCTTGATACCGCCCATGGTGTGGTGCACCGTCGGCTTGCGCCCGCCCGCGAAGTAGGGGCCCTGGTCCATCGGGTACTGGTAGAGGGTGCGCCCGAACTTGTCCGGGCCTCCGGTCGCCACCGCCTTGTTGAAGTCCGCCACGGCGGCCTTCAGGTTCTCGGCGGGCACGTTCATCTTCACGGCCAGCTCGTCCAGGGTGTCGGCCATGACGGCGCGTCCCTGGTCAACGAGCTCCCGCATGGTTTCGTTGAAGTTGTTCTTCGTGTCCATGGTGGGATAGTTGTGGGAATCGAGGACGATCCACATGAACTGGTCGGTCTGCTTGAAGAGGGCGGCGGTCATCACGTCGCGGCGCTGACCCTCGTCGACGAAGCGGTTGCCTTCCTTGTTGATGAAGATGCGGTTCTCGACCGCCTGCTCGATATTGCCCGAGAGGCTGCCGGTGACCGGGTCGCCCATGGGAAGGAGCTGGATGTACTCGAGGCCGACGAGCTGCGCGCCGACCTTCTCGGCCATGGCCAAGCCGTCGCCGGTGGCGCCGGGATGGTTCGTAGTGCCGATGGTGGTCAGGTCGGGCCACTGGGTATTGTACTTCTGCCTCATCTCCGCGTTCGCGCCGAAGCCGCCGGTGGCGACGATGACCGCCTTGTGGCCCTGGGCGACGACCGTGCCTTCGAGGCCGGTAGCCTTGACCACGCTGGCCCTGCCTTCCTCGAGGTAAATCTCGGTTGCCTTCGTGTCGGTGAGGATCGTGATGCCTTCATGGCTCTTGACGTAGTTCATGTAGGTCTCGAGATATCCGGTTCCGAGGGGCTTGATCGGCTTGTGGGCCCGGGGCCAGAGTCCGCCGAGGACGGTGAATACCTCGTGCTTGAACTCCATGCCCATGGACTCGAGCCACTGGAGGGTGGGGTAGGCGTTCTCGACCAGGGTGCGCACCAGTTTGGGATCGCCCTTCTTGTCGCCGCCGTTGAAGGTCTGTTCGTAGTGCTTGTCCACCGAGTCCTCGATTCCCTGGGGAACCTGGCGGGAGGGGTCGACCGCGTTGAAGGCGGAACCGGAGATGATGGTGTTTCCGCCGACCTGGGGCATCTTCTCGAGCACGATGACCGTCGAGCCCGCCTGGTTCGCGGCGATCGCTGCCGCGAGTCCCGCGCCGCCCGCGCCGATTACGACCACGTCCGCGTTGAGCACCTTGGTCGCGGAAGTGACCGCGTCGGTCGCGGCCTTGCCCTTCGAAAGGGCGGCGATGTCGGCGCCCG
>QKCE01000096.1 GCA_003245785.1 Spirochaetales bacterium
GACCACGACGATCGACTCCACCTTTTCGGCAAGGACCTCGAGGGCCTTCTGGCGCTCAAGGGTCGCGGGACAGATGGTCGAAAGCACCACCAGGTCCTTCACGCGGGCGGACAGGGCCTCGGCGATCGCGTCGTACTCGCTCTGCTTGATCGTGGTCTGGCTTATGAGCACGGCCCGTTCAGGCCAGGTTGCCAGCCGTTCCGCGTCCCCGGCGTTCTCGAGGACGACGCAGCCCGGGGCGTAACCCGCGATTCCGGCGATTTCCCCGTGGTTTCGGTCCCCGGCGAGAAAGACCGCGTAGCCTTTCTCGTGGTACAGGCGCGCCCGTTTTTGGCTCGACAGCACGCGCGGGCAAGTCGCGTCGACTATGCGCGCGTGCCGTGCCTCGAGGACCTTTCGTTCCGCCGGAGGCACGCCGTGGGCCCGGATTACCACCGAGGCGCCGGAAAAGTCCTTCGGCAGGGAGGACGCCGAGCCGTCGAGTGAAACCACGCCCACCGAGGCGAGGCGATCCAGCGCCTGGGGATTATGTATCAGGGGGCCGTAGGTATACACGGGACGGACCGGGCTTTCGAGAAGCGCGCGCTCGGCCGCTTCCACTGCCCGCCTGACTCCCATGCAATAACCGAGGATATCGGCCCGCACTATCTTCAGGGTACGGTTCATGAAACCACTCTACCCGACCGCGAAAATAAAAAAAACCCCCGGACGCCTGGTCCGGGGGGATTCGGGACCGAAGTCCCTTCGCGCGACGCGGCCCGGCCGGGGAAGCCCGGCCGATACCCTTACACGAGCTCTCCGGAGGCGGAAAGCTTCGCGGGGCGCTCCCGGAGGAGTCCCTTGTCCTTGCGGAACTTCGCGACGAAGTTGATGAAGGCGCTGGCGATGTAGATCGTGGAATAGGCGCCGCTCGTCATGCCCACGAGGAGCGCGAGGGCGAAGTCCTTCATGTCGCCGGTGGTGAACGCGAACAGCGAGATCACCGCGAGCATCGTGGTGACGGTCGTGATGATCGTGCGCCCGAGTATCTCGGTCTGCGCGGTGTTGAGCGCGTCGGTGATCTTGAGGTCCGGGCGAATCTTCATGATCTCGCGGATGCGGTCGTACACGACGATCGTATCGTTGATGGAATAACCGATGATCGTGAGGATGGCCGCGACGGTGATCGAGTTGAAGGGCATCTGGGTCCACACTATGAAGGCGACCATGATGAGGGAGTCGTGGACGACCGCGAGGACGGCGCCGAGGGCGAAGTCCCAGCGGAAGCGGACCGTGGCGTACACCCAGATCAGGGCGAGGGTCGCGAGGACGAGCCATACGGTGTTGCTCGCGAGGGACTTCGAGAAGCGGGCTCCCACGAAGTCATTCCCGATGACGGCGAAGTTGTCCGCGCCGTACGCGGCGGTGAAGGCCTTCTTGAGCGCGGCGCGGATCGTGATGCTCGCGTTCGCGTCGGTACCGTCGTCCTTGATGCGGATCTGGAAGGCGCGGTCCGCGGGCTTCCCGAGGACCTGCACGGCGGCGCTGGGATACACGGCGACCACGGCGCGGATCTCGTCGGAGGTGATCGTCTCGGCGCCGGCGGGCACGTAATGGAACGCGTAAGGCTCGGCGGAAAGGCGGGAGGAGGTTTCCGAGTCGGGGAACATGCCCTTCATGGCGACGGAGGCCGGGGCGACGGCATTGACCGTCACGCCGGGAATCCGGGCCACGGCGGCCGCGAAGGATCCGAGGTCGGCGTACTCCGCGTAGGGGAAGCTCACGGTCTGGTTATCCGAGCCGCCCACGCCGGTGATGACCACGTCGATGCCGGCGTTGCCCTGGTTCACGGTCACGGACTGGCTGCCCTGGTAGCTCAGGGTGAAGGCGGTCGGGGCGATGCGGACCTTCTCGATGAAACCGGCCTGGAAATCGATGCCGAGGTTGATGCCCCGGACCCTTAGGCCGATGAGGCCCGACGCGATGATCGCCGCGCTCACGATCACGAAGGGGAGGAACAGGGCGCTGAACTTGATGACCTTTTTCATTATTTGATCCTCCAGCTGATGCTCACGTTCTTGCGCTTCATGACATCAGTATCGAAATCGAAGATAAGCCGCGAAACGAAGAGCGCGGTGAAGACCGACGACACGACGCCGATCGCGAGGCTGTACGCGAATCCGCGGATCGAGCCGGTGCCGAGCTGGGAGAGGAACACCGCCGCGATGAAGGTTGTGATGTTCGAGTCCATGATCGCCCAGAACGCGTGGTCGAAGCCGGCGGAAATCGAGGCGACGCGGCCCTTGTTGAGCCTGAGCTCGTCCTTGATGCGCTCGAAGATGACGACGTTCGCGTCGACCGCCATGCCGATAGTGAGGATCATACCGGCGATCGAGGGTAGCGTCAGGGTAAGGTTCAGGGCGGAAAGCACGCTGAACAGGATGAAGAGGTTGAGTACCTGGGCCACGCAGGCGTTGAAGCCCGCGCCGCGGTAGTACAAAAGCATGAAGACGAGAACCGCCGCGAGGCCGACCACGAGGGCCCACAGGCCCTGCTGGATCGACTCGGCGCCCATGCTCGCCCCGATGACCTGCTGGTTTTCGAGGGTCAGGGGCACGCTGAGCCAGGCGGTGCGGAGGACTGCCTTGATGTTCTCCGCTTCCTCGCTATTGAAGCCGGAAATGCGGACCTGTCCGCCGGGAATGGACTCGTTGATGGTCGGGTAGCTCTTGATCTTGTCGTCCGAGACGATCGCCATGCGCTGGCCCACGTTGTTGGCGGTCAGCTCGGCGAAAATCTTGGTTCCCTCGGAATCGAGCTCGAAGTTTACCTCGGGCTGCCCGGAGATGTTGTTGCGGGTCGTGGTGGCGCCCTGGATGTGCTTGCCTTCGAGACCGGTTTCCTTCTTCACCACGAGGAAGCCCGTGCGCTCGTCGAGGCCGTAGGCGTCCTTCACGTAGGTGCCGAGGAGCATGTCGTCCGCCGGGATGAGCGAGGGATCGAGCAGGTTGTACTCGGCGTCGAAGGTGCTGGTCGGGTGCTCGGAGTAATACTGGAGGAAGGCGGAGGAAGCCTCGTCGTCCACCATGTGGAAGGCGAGCATGCCCTTGCCCATGATGAGGGAGTTGATGCGCTCGGAGTCAGCGGCGCCGGGGATTTCGATGTAGATGCGGTCCTCGCCCTGCTGGCGGATGACGGGCTCGGAAAGGCCGAACTTGTCGATGCGGCTGTTGAGGGTGTCCATCGCCTGGGCCATGGCCTCGGTCTTGAAGGTAGCGAGGTCGGAAATCGCTTCCTTCTGGCTTGCCGCGGCGGCGTCGAGATCGGCCTTGATGATGATGCTCATGCCGCCCGAGAGGTCGAGACCGAGCTTGACCGCGTTCGCCTGGGTATTCTTGATGCCCAGGATGCGGCTCCGGTAATTGTCCTCGAGGATCGTCTGTACGTCCGCTTCGGAGGAGAACGCGTGCAGGAGGTTCGCGGCGGTCCAAACCGGGGGAACGGATTCCTTGAGAGCCTTGTAGGTCTTCGCGGCTTCCTTCTCCAGGGCGGCGTAGCGGGAATCGACCGGATCGGTCTTCTCGGCGCGGGCGTCGGCCATGAGCGCCTTGAGATCGGCTACGGCCATGTTGCGGGCGTAGTCCTTGATCTTTTCGCGGGAACCGAGGGCGAGGGCCTGATCTTCCTTCGGCGTTACAAAATACCATTTAACCGATGGCCACAGGAACGCAAAGCACGTCGCGAGAACCACCAGAATGAGTACCAACCGGCTTCGTTTGCTCATATCTTTCTCCAGATTTCCGATGAAAGGACCCCCGTCCCGACGGAAGCGAGGGACGGGCTTTCAAATTTTTAGTGTTATTTTGCCTCTTCGGCGGATTCGACGGCCTTCGCGGCCTCTTTCTTGGCGCCTTTGGAGGGTTTGGCAGCCTTGGCGGCCTTTTCCTTCTCGTCGAGCTCGACGGAGGCGATAGCGGAGCGGCTGAACTCGATCTTGCAGTTCTCGTCAACCTTGACGATGACGGATTTCTCGCGGGTGGAGGTTACCTCGCCGTGGATTCCGCCGATCGTCACGATCTTGTCGCCCTTCTTGACGGCGGAGATCATCTTCTCGGTTTCTTTCTGCTTCTTGTTCTGGGGTCGAATGATGAAAAGGTAAAAAATTACGAATACGAGACCAAAGGTCAGGATCATCATGTAGGGAGAGCTCTGCGCGGAACTAACCTGCAGGTACGGAGTGAAATTCATAGAAATACTTCCTTGGACACGAAAAAAATATCTTGAAACAAGGTATCATACAGACGGAAACGCAGTCAAGGTAAAAAAACCGCGCCCATTCGGGCGCGGCCGTTCCCTCCCGGGGGAGGTTTCAAGGAATGCGTAAAGCCCCGGTCAGAGCGACAGGGTCTTGCTCAGGGTGGGTTTCGTTACCCCGAACAGCTTCGGGATCGCCTCGACCGGGTACGTGGCGCCGGCGGCCTTGTTGTATACCGCGGCCACGAGGGCGAGTTCCTCCGCGGAACCGGAATACAGGGCCGACGCGGCCGCGGCCCGATACAGGCCCGCCTCGGCAAGTTGGGCGGTGGTCATGCCGGCGCATTGCCGTTTAACGAGCCGGTCAACGAGCGCGGAGTTCCCGTCGTACCCGATGGCCGCGATCGCGTCGTCTTTGGAAATCATCCCGGCTGCCTTCAGACTTCCGAGAAGCTTTCTTTGCCCGCGCCGCACACCGGGCATACCCAATCCTCGGGCAGGTCCTCGAAGGCGGTTCCGGGAGCTATGCCGTTGTCGGGATCGCCGACGGCCGGGTCATATTCATATCCGCACAGATCGCATACGTATTTCTTCATCGTTCACTCCTTACTCAAAAAGCGTTGTTGTTTATGATTGAAGTATACGGTCAAATGTTTCACTGGGCAAGCAATTCGTCGAGTTCCGCGAGCAGTTTCGCGTACTCCCCGTTCCCGGGGGATATGGCAAGGACCTGCTTGAGATAGTATTGGGCCTTCCTCCAGTCCTTCCGGGCGTAATACCAGCGATAGGTGGCGAAAAGGGAATCCACGTTCCTCGGATCGGCGAGCAGGCTTGAGCGAAGCGCGGCGAGCTGGGCGTCGGGATCGGTTTCCAGCCCGCCTTTATAGTAGTAAAGCCTGCTCTTGAGTCCCGCCGACGCCCCGTCGAGCCGCGAGGCGATAAGCGCGGAAGCCCCGGCGCGGTCCCCGGAGCCGATCAGGGCCTCGAGGCGCCACGAAACGGCGTTCTCCGAATCCCGCTCTGAGTCGTAAAGCCGTTTCGACAGGCTCAGGGCTTCCCCCCAGCTTTGGGAACCCAAGAGCGCGCGTAGCCTGATGGAGAGGCTTTCCGGGGCCTGGTCCACCGCGAGAAGGGTCGAGGTGACGGCAAGGGCGTCCGTCCAGGCCGACGAGAGGATATAATCGTTCGCGAGAAGGGCCAGGGCCTGGGGGTTGCGGGGATCCCCGGCGAGTACCCGGTTCACGAAATCCTTTCCCCCCGCGCCGTTTACGGTTTTTCCGGTCTGGTAAGACAGGGCCGCCGCAGCGAGCATGATGTCGGGATCGCCCGGATAGCGCCGGTCGGCGTCCTCCAGGATGCCGATCGCGGAAACCAGGTTCTTGTTCCATTCCCGCATGACCCGGGCCTTCAGGATAAGGTAATCGCGATTCGTCTTGTCGACGGTGGCGTACGCGTCAAGTAGGGAGTTGGCCTTTAGGTAATCCTTCCGCTCGACCAGGATTCGCGCCCTCATGAGGAGGTAGACCGAGTTCGCGGGTTCAGCCTTGAGCACCGTGAGCACGTAGGGATCGCAGGCGTCCCAATTGGCCGCCGCGAAGGAAGCCTGGGCGCAGAGCTTCGTCATCTGCATGGCCCCGGGATAATCCCCCGAAAGGGCCTTGGCGACCGTAAAGGCCCCCGCGCCGTCCTTCGAGGCGATGAGCGTACGGACGAGTCCTTCCCCCGCGGGGTAGCAGCCCGAATCCGCCGTCCAGGCCTTGCGGTACCAGGCGGCGGCCGCGACGGGACTTTCGGAACGTTCGGCGATCATGCCCCGAAAGAGCGGAGGGAGCACAGAAGAGGGATTGCGGACCGCCGCGTCCTCGAGGGCCTTCGCGGCCTCGGGATAAAAGTCGACGCTGGTGGGGGAGATGACGAGGACGAGGGAGGGCAGCACCCGTGCCAGGAAGTCCGCATTTCCGGTATTGTAATCGTACACGCCCATCCGGGACGAGCGGACGGCCTGGAGCCAGGGATTGCCGTCGGGGATGGAGGGCAATTGCCAGTCCACCGGTTCCAGCGGATAGAGGATCTTCATGAGTTCCCCCGCCAGGGCGAGAAACACGCGGTTGCGGTCGGTCATTCCCTTTGAATCCTGGCGAACCAGGTTTACCGCCTCGCGGATGCTTTCGGGGGTTCCCCTCTCGAGCCGGGAGACCACCGCGGCCTCGCCCTCGTTCCTGCTCAATTCCTCGCGGGAGGGGACTGTCAGGGGGGTTCCCCCGCCGTTGGTGGAGGAAACGGTCGAAACGTCGGCGGCGTTTTCCCCGTCGGTCTTGCCGGAAAGCCTCGCGGGCTTCCCGCCCGCCGAGCCGGAGCCGGGGGTCGACGCGCAGGCCGCGATCAATATGACGCAAAAGGCGGAGACGACGGCGCCCGGGACGTTCCTTCCTCTCATGGCTTGCCGGAGACTTTTTTTCGATACAGCCACACGGCGAAGGAGACTATCGCCGCGAGGAAGATGACGGGGGCCCACCAGAGCGCGACGGACATGAGCGAAAAGGGGATAATATCGGTAGTGAAAAGAAGAAACAGAAAGCCGAGCCCCGTGAAGGCGATGGCGGGGACCAGGTAGGCGGGGTGGATCCTGTCGAGCCTGCTGTGGCCCGCGACCAGGAAGGCGAAGCCGACGAACAGCATGAGAAAGGGCCATATCGCCCGATGAGGGAGGGTGACGATCCCCGCCTTCATGCAAAAAAGAAGGCCCGCGGTAAGGATGAGGAAGGTTGACGCGAAGTAGAAACGCCGCCGGTGCTCGAGGAGATTCCCGGCGTACCACAGGGCGAGCCCCAAGAGGAGGGAACCCGCGAAGAGCAGGTAGATCGGCAGGCGGGCGCTTCCGAGCAGGGTGAGGGTAAGTGAAACGGCGAAAACCCCGATGCCGAGGGGAAGGAGAATCCACGAAATCCGAAGTACGATCTTTCCCAAAAGTCCGGATTTCGGCATTTCATTCCTCCTGTTCACAATGACATTTTATCCCATACCGGTCCCGCTTGCCAATAGATTCCGGCCATGTTAGTATCGGGTCGTGTTAAAAACGCGGTGCATTACCTTGACCGTCGCCGCGGCGCTCGCCGCGATCTCCTGCTCGACGGGGCATGAAAATTATCTGCTCGACGGTTTACGGGAAAACCGCGCCGAACAGCGGGAGTTACTCACCCTGCTCGACCGCGGCCCCTCCGACACGGAAACCCGCTTCGCGCTCATAAACCGGATATCCTCGAATCTCCTAAACGAAAAACTCAACGGAGAGCTTATCCTGTTCCTCACCTCCACCGTCGACTCGACCCCCGACGACCCTTACGCCGCCTATTGGCTCCTCCTCGTCGCCCAGGCCTATCTCGACCAGGGGGCGAACGACATGGCGGGATACTATTTTGCCCGTATACTCGACAATTGCCCCGACCTCGACGTGCGCGGCACCTCGATCCACCTCGCCTGCCTCAGGAACCTCATCCGCATCACCGATTCGGCGGAACTCCTCGTGCGCTACTATTCCGAGATGATCACCCGCTTCGGCCCGGAGATAGACCAGGGCTACGCATACTTCATGCTCGCCCGGGCTTACGAGCGGCTTGGGGAATGGGACGTCGCCATCCAGACCTACAAGCAATTTCTCGACTACGGCCAATACGGCATCCAGATCCCGGGGGTTCCCGACGCCTACGAATACGCGAAAAAGATCATCGACTACGACTCCTCATCGAAGGACTGGACCTTCGAGACCCTGGACGAGCTCGTGAGCGCCATGGAGAAGGCGATAAACGGCTACGATTACCGGGCCCTCGACCGATACCGCGCCAAGGTCAATTTCTTCGCCATGTCGTGGAAACAGGACTCGAGCGGCACCAACGCCGAGGCGGATTTCACCATGCACGACTTCATGCTCGGGAACCGCATCCGTTACGGCGACACCCTCGACTCTTCCTCCAACCCGAACGAGGCGTACTTGCGCACCTGGGGCTGGAGCCAGTATATCAGCGTGTGGTATCTGTATTTCCGCAAGGTGAATTTCCCGGCCGATCCCAACATCCACGGCCGATGGGAGTGGGCGGGCATTTATTATGGCGAAAAACTCTAGGCTCGTTTCGGCCGTCGCGTTCGCGGCGACCCTGTTCTTCCGGTTCCCGGCCTTCCCCTCCGCAGCTTCCGGCGAAGGCGAGGACGTTACCCTCGCGCCCGAGGAAGGCGTCGGCATGCCCGGCCTCGACGTGCCCGACAACGACCTTATCCGGCGCTTTCGCGCCCAGTACGAAACCCCCGACGGGCTACAATACCTCGCGAAGGTCATGCAGCGCTCCGCGCCCTACCGCGCCTATATCCGCTCGGAAATCGCCCGAATGGGCCTTCCCGAATTCCTCCTTTACCTCCCGGTGATCGAGTCCGGCTTTTCCCCCACCGCGGTGTCCCGCTCCGGCGCGACCGGTGTATGGCAGTTCATGCGGAACAGCGTGGGGATTTTCGGCATCCGGATAACCGAATGGATGGACGAAAGGAGGGATCCCTGGATCGCCACCACCGCGGCGCTCAGGAAGCTCAACGACAATTACCGGGAGCTCGGCGACTGGTATCTCGCCCTCGCGGCCTACAACTGCGGCCTCGGGGCGACGAAAACCGCCGTGAAAAAGGCCGGCCGCGCGGACTATTGGTACCTTTGCGAAAAAGGCCTTCTCAAGCGGGAGACCGTGCTCTACGTGCCGAAATTCCTCGCCATCGCGGAGATCCTTTCCCGCAGCGCGGAACTCGGCATAGACTGGGGGGAGGAAACCCCGCCGGAAGCCTTTTGCACCCTCGAGGTCCGCAGGCCGGTGGACCTTTCCATGCTCGCCAGGGAGTGCGAGCTCGATCCCGCCCTCCTCAAGGCCGTGAACCCCGCCCTGTTCTACAACATCACCCCGCCGGACGCGAACTACGCCCTCCGTATACCCGCGGAAAGCGCCGAGCGGGTCAACGGGCTCCTGTCGGACAAGACCCGCCTTCTCCTGGAGTTTTACATGTACACGATCAAGTCCGGCGACACCCTGTACGCCCTCTCGCGGCATTACGGCGTATCGGTCGACATGATCCTCCAGTACAACCCGGGCACCAAGGCAAGCGCGCTTAAGATAGGAAAAAAGATGGTGATTCCCGCCCTCAAGGAAGTCGCCGCCTACCAGGGCAAAAAGGACCCGGACACCCTCGATTTCTCCGGAACCTATCTCGTGAAGCAGGGCGATACCCTCTGGTCCATCGCCCTGGCTTACGAAATTCAGGTCGAAACCCTCGCCGAAAGGAATAATCTCGACGTCAACTCCGTTCTCAAGTTGGGAAAAGAGCTTCACGTGCCGATATTGTAGGAATACGAGAAGAGCCGGAGGACCCATGCCCAGATTCGTCACACTCGCCGCCATTATCGCCTTCGCGACCGCCTCGGCCGTCGCCCAGCCGGCCATGAGCGCGACCTCCGTGATGGACTGGCGCACCGAGCAGATTCACTCCCGCATCACCCTCGATACCGAAAAGGCGGGCATCGCCCTGCCCACGGGCAGGAACGCCGCGATCCGCCAGCTGGACATGGAGATACCCAGCCTCCTGAAGGATACCTTTTTCTCCGTGGTGGTCGATTCCTCGAACCGCCTCGGGGATATCGTCGAGGCGGGATCCATTTCCCTCCAGGACCTGGACGAGATCCTCGAGCAGGGAACCAAGACCCCGCCGGCCTTTTCCCGGGACCTTTCGACCCTCTCGCTGAACCATACGGTTTCCTTCGCGCGCATGTGCAGCCTCTTCATCCGCCACGGAAAGGCTTACGCCCCGGACGTTCCCCTCGAAACCGTCGCGACCAGGGCCTGGAGCGGCATCCTCATAGACGCCCGTGGAGCCCTCCCCGCCCGCGGCGAATACGTGTCCGCCGAGCTTACCCCCTCGCTTTTCCCGAAAATCTGGGACTCCTCCATGAATCTCGTATACGAGAAGAACATGGTCGATCCCGAACTCGCCAGGGTCAGGGGCATCGTCCATTACGCCTCTAGCCTCGACGAGGCCGAGCTCTCGGACCGGGTCGGCGACGACCCCTTGCGTATCGTGGCCCGGGAGGTATTCGGCATCTACCGGACCGACCCGGTAATCTCCCGGGAGGACGCCCTGAAAATCCTGACGAGACCCGAGAATCGCAAGCTCCTCGAGCAGGGCCGGGTCGTCATAGTATGCGATCCCGACGCCCTGGAACCGAAGGCCCTCGGCCCCGAAAAGGACGACCGCTATTACTTCGTCTGGAACGAGATCGAGAAGAAGCTTTCCGTATCGCCGGTCACGGGCATGGACTTCTCCGACGCCTGGAAGGGCCTGAAACTCACGATTTACGACGTGCGCTTCGTGGCGGACACCGCGAGGATACTCCCTCAGGAGCTCGGGAGAATCGACGCGATCGCCGCGGCGCTTAGGCTCGCCGGCCCGTCCGCCCGTTTCCTCGTCGAGGGCCACACGGCCAGCGTGGGTAAGCCCGCGGGCGAGCTGGAGCTTTCGATTCTACGGGCGAGAACCATCGCCGGGGAACTCGCGAAACGGGGAATTCCCGCGGACCGCATTACCTCGAACGGCTACGGGGGCACGAGACCCGTCGCCGACAACGGCACCGAGGAGGGCCGGGCGCTCAACCGGCGCGTTGAAATAACCATCGACCTCGACGGCGAGGCCTCGCATTGACGCCCTTCGGGGCGCGTGATAGTATTTACCGTAATAAAAAAGGGGGACGTTTCATGGCACTCGAAAGGGAAACAGACATCGGGTTGGACACCGAAACGGACGCCGAAACCGGCTTCGAAGAAGGCAAGATCTACTGCGCGAACTGCATTCATTGCAAGCTCGTGCCCTCGCCCGCGAATTCCGGCGGCCAATTTTACCTCCGCGTCCGTTGCGACGCGGGCAAATGGAAGAAAAAACTGGGCGGCGAAAAAGTCTACAAGTACTTTACCGTTACCAGGCGCAGCATAGATTGTTGTGATTCGTACGAAGCGATGGGCGACGCGTCGGAGTTCATTACCGATCTCCGCAAGACCCTCCCCATCCGCGACGAAATTTACGATAAGGACCGATAACGCATGAACCGGAAGGCTTTTCCGCATCCCTGCGCCGCGCCCCGCGCGGCGCTTCTCGCGGCGCTCGTCGCCGCGATTTTCGTTTCCGTCACGGGCTGCATGTCCGTGCCCGATCCCGCATCCATTCCGGCCGACGCCAGCGTGGCCGAGCTCAGCCAGTTAGGCCAGACGTCCCTGGACGACAGCAACTACAAGGCCGCGGAGGTCTATTACCAGACGATCATCGACCGGTACGGCGACGACATGAAAGCCCGCACCGCCGCCGAGTTCGAGATCGCCCATCTCCGCATGAAAAAGAAGGACTGGGCCGACGCGAGATCGCGCCTGGAGGCGATAATCGCCCGCTACGAAACCACCGGCGGCGCGGAACTTCCCCCGGAATACCTGGTTCTCGCGAAAAACGACCTCGCGCGCATTCCCGTAAAG
>QKCE01000283.1 GCA_003245785.1 Spirochaetales bacterium
GACGGAAATTTCCTCGCGGGCCCTCTTTTTAACGTATTTCATGACCAAGGGAAGGTCGGGGTCGCCCTTCCCGCTCACGAGGCCGTCGTACCGGGTTTTCTCCAGGCGGGCCGAAACGTAACAGTCGAAATCGAAAATGGGCATGACGAGGCTCGTGTTGCGCCCGACCTCGACGACCTTGCCGACGAGTCCGGTATTGCTGCCCTGGAACGAAATGACCGCCATGTTCTTGCGTATGCCCTGCTTCGCGCCCCGGTTGATCGTCAGGGCGGAATACAGGTTGTTCGGGTCGCGGCCTATGATTTCGGCGGGAATGTTCTTTGTCCCGAGGGATTCGGAAAAGCCCAAAAGGGCCTTCAGCCTCTCGTTTTCCGTCCGGATGTCCGCGTTCGCCCGCTGAAGGAGCTCGTAATCGCTCAGTCGCAGGGAAAGCTCGCGGTATTTCTCCCGCAGGTCAGAAAGCTCGCGGATGGCCGACGCCGTGCCGGTGAAAAAGCCGGTGACCGCGTACAGGCCCCGCTGGGAGCCCGACATGAGGGAAAAGCCGATGCCCTTGAAATTCACGACGAAGCCGCCGCTCGAAAAGGCGAGCAGGATCCCCGAGACGAGCACGTACCCCGCGAGAAGGTAGACGTCCAGTCTCGCGCGGAACGGAAAGCGCTTGCGGTCCATCAGTTATTCAGGTTGTCGTATACGCTGCGGTCGATGGACATGTCCTTGAAGATGTCGAAGTACTGTCCCGCCCCGATCGCGACGCAATCCATGGGGTTTTCCGCGAGGATGACCGGCACGCCGGTTTCCTTGGAAATGAGCTTCGGAAGGCCCTTGAGGAGCGCGCCGCCGCCGGTCATGACGATTCCGCGCTCGACGATGTCCGCCGCGAGCTCGGGAGGGGTCTGGGCGAGGGTCCGCTTGATTTCCTCGACGATCTGGGTGATCGGGTCCTTGAGGGCCTCGCGGACCTCGACGGAGTCGATCTCGAGGCGCCGGGGAAGGCCCGTGATCGCGTCCGTTCCCTTTATCTCCACCTTTTCGATGTTCTTCTCCGGGGAGGCGTTGCCGATCTCGATCTTGAGGCGCTCGGCGGTCTGCTCGCCGATGATGAGGTTATGGACCGAGCGGACGTGCTTTATGATGGACTGGTCGAACTCGTCGCCCCCGAGGCGGATCGCGTTCGTCACGACCATGCCGCCGAGGGAGATAACCGACACTTCCGTCGTGCCGCCGCCGATGTCGCAAATCATGTGGCCCGCGGGCTCGTGTATCGGGATCTGGGCGCCGATCGCGGCGGCCAGGGATTCCTCGATGACGTGTACCTCGCGGGCGCCGGCCTTGTAGGCGCTTTCCTTGACGGCGCGGTTCTCCACGTCGGTGATGCAGCTGGGGATACCGATGACCATGCGCGGCTTGATGAGCCCGTGGCGGGGCATTATCTTGGACACGAAATAGCGGATCATTTTCTCCGTGGTGTCCATGTCGGCGATCACGCCGTCCTTGAGGGGCCTGATCGCGATTATATTTCCCGGGGTTTTCCAAAGCATGCGCTTGGCCTCGGCGCCGACGGCGACGACGCGCTTGGTGCCGCGCTCAACGGCGACCACGGAAGGCTCGTTCACGACGATCCCCTTGCCGCGAATGTAGATCAATGTATTGCAAGTGCCGAGATCTATACCGATATCGGCGGATAACCGCTTGAAAAAGCCCATGAGTCTATTCCCCCCGGAAACACTAGTTCCTTACAGTTTCAATTTTTCCCGGGCGCCAGCGTGCACCGGGTTCAGTCGGATCGTCTTTCGCCATTCCGCGCGGGCCCGGACCATGTCGCCCTGAGTTTCATATATTACACCAAGACCATAATGCGCGTCAGCAAAATTCGCGTCTTTTTCGAGGATCGCGTTGAATTCCGCGGCAGCACCTTCCCAGTCCTTTTCGTCGATAAGCAGCATGCCTAGGGCGTCGCGGCTCTTCAATTCGAGGGTTTCGTCCTTGGTCGTGCGTATGGTTTCGGAGAAATATTGCTTGGCCTTGCCCGATTCGCCGGTTTTCGCGTAGGTGGTCGCGAGGGTGAAAATAAGGAGGTCCGACGGGTTGGCGTCCAGGGCGTCGGTGAAGGCGGCGATCGCCTTCGCGTAGTCGCCGAGCATTGAGGCGGCGAGGCCCCGGTATTCCTCGAGGTCGGGATACCGCAAGCCGGCGGTCCAGGCGTAGTCCAGGTACCGTTCCGCGAGGTCGGCGTAGTAATAGCCGCGCTGGTAATACGCCTTGCCCAAAATGTAGGCGATCTGGGGCCGCTCGGACTCGGTGACCCGGTACCAGGCGTTGCGCATGCTCACGACGGATTCGTCCAGCAGGGAGCCCGATTCGGAGGGATCGGTTTGGGCGAGGTGGAGATAGTAGGCGGAAAAGCCGTTGAGCGCGAGGACGGAACCGTCAAGGGGCCTTTCGGCCAGGATCGCGCTGGATTCCGAATAGACCTTCGCGTAGTCATGCCCGTCCCACGCGCGATACAGGTCGGCCACGGGAGGTAGCGAAGCCCGTGATTGCCGGACGACGAGGACGGCGGCGCCCGCCGCGCCGAGAAGGGCGATACACGCGGCCAATATCACGAAAGTAGACGAAAAAACGGAGTGTTTCGACGAGAGCGTGTACCGTTTCCTGTATCCGTTGCTTTTCATGCGTTGCGTCCCCGCGTCGTCATATATAAAAAAAGGCAGAGGGCTGGTAAGCCGGGTTCTGTAAGTACGACACGCCCCGAAGGGCGCGCCGGACCGGGAACCATCTATCTGGGGAGACGCGTTGCCGCGTTCCTCGCGCGGTCTACCCGTCGATATAGGTCGGAAAACCATCGACTGCGCGACCTTGCTCCTGATGAGGTTTGCCATGCCGTGCCGTCGCCGGTCACGCGGTGGGCTCTTACCCCGCCTTTTCACCCTTACGCGTTCGAAGGCCGAGGCCAACGATCGCGCGGTTTATTTTCTGTGGCACTGTCTGTGGCGCCGAACTTGGGTTCGGCGTCCCCGGTCGTTAACCGGCATCATTTCCGAAGGAGCCCGGACTTTCCTAAGCCGAGAGCGAGCGCCAAAGCGCGAGATCCCGGCCTCGGTTCCCACTGCCCTCTGCCGTTTATTCCTCGTAGTCCATCTTTTCGTCTTCCGAGTCGGAGTCGGCCTCGTCTTCGGTATCGTCGTCCTCGTCCTCTTCCATGAAGTCGTCGAGGTCGGAAAGGCTTCCGGCGTCGTCCTCATTGAAGTAGTCGTGCTCGCCCTCGCCGTTCTCGAGGTAGTAGAGGATGCGGCTGCAATAGGGGCAATAGACGATCTTGTCGCCGATGCGGACCTCGTTCGCGAACTGCGCGGGGAGGATCATGTGGCAGCCGTCGCACACGTTTCCGTGAATGGCGACGATGCCGACTCCCTGCTTGCTCTTGATGATGCGCTCGAGCTTGAACTTGGTCTCCGGATTGATGCCGGGGGAGACTTCGTCCTCGGCGGAATTGAGTTCCGCGAGCTCGGCCTTCATCGCGTCGATTTCCTCGGCGAGCTTTGCCTTCCGCTCGTCGAGTTCCTCTTCCTGCTGCTTGATGAGGGCTTCCTCGCGCTTCAGGTCCTCGTCGAGGTCCTGGAAGGAGCGTTCCTCGCGCTGCATGTCCTTGCGGACCGCCTGCTCGCGCTCGCTCGCGTCCCGGATTTCCTTGTCGAGGGCCTCGTATTCGCGCTGGGTGCTGATGGTGTCCATCGCCTTCTCGGACTTTTCGCGGGCGGTCTCCGCCTCGAAAAGCTGGCTCTTGAGCTCGGCGATATGCTGGCGGACTTTCTCGTACTGCTCGTTCTTCTCGATATAGCCCTTTTTCAGGCGGGCGAGAAGCTCTTCCTGCGTCGAGAGAAGCTTCGGCGCGTCGCCGATCGACGCTTCCACCACGTTTTTCTGCGCGAGGATGTCCTGCAACGCCTTCAGCTTGTCCAATACTTCGGTCATCATCATATTATATTCCTCTCCAATCCGGTTAGTTATCGAGATAATCCTTGAGTTTCCGGCTGCGCCGCGGATGCCTGAGCCTGCGGAGCGCCTTGGCCTCGATCTGGCGTATGCGTTCACGGGTAACGTTGAAGTAAAGACCCACTTCCTCGAGGGTCAGCGAATAGCCGTCGTCCAGCCCGAAGCGCATCTTCAGGACTTCCTGCTCCCTGGGGGGAAGCGTGGAAAGCACCGAGCGGAGCTGCTCTTGCAGGAGGGTGAACGCGGTCTGGTTCGCGGGATTTTCCACGTCCTTGTCCTCGATGAAGTCGCCGAGCAGGGAGTCTTCCTCCTCGCCGATCGGCGTCTCGAGGGAGATGGGTTCCCGCGCCACGTTCTTGACCTGCTTCACCCGGCTCACGTTCCACCCGAGCTGCTCGGCGATTTCCTCGTCCGTGGGCTCGCGGCCCAGGCGCTGCATGAGCTGGCGGGACTCGCGCACGACCTTGTTGATCTGCTCGATCATGTGTACCGGCACGCGGATGGTGCGCGCCTGGTCGGAGATGGAGCGGGTTATCGCCTGGCGAATCCACCAGGTCGCGTAGGTCGAGAATTTGTAGCCCTTGCGGTACTCGAACTTTTCCACCGCCTTTATAAGGCCGATGTTGCCCTCCTGCACGAGGTCGAAGAAGTGTAGCCCGCGGTTCGTGTATTTCTTCGCGATCGACACGACGAGGCGCAGGTTGGCGTTGATGAGCCGATCCTTGGCGTTCTTCATCATGACCCGGCCGCGATGGATTTCCCGGGCCATGGAAATGATTTCTTCCACGGAATTCTCGAAGTCGTACTCGAGCCTGCGGAGTTTCCGGTTAATCACCTGGATCTGGGTATAAATTTCCTTGATGTCGTTCGCGCTGATGCCGAGCTCTTCCTCGAGGACGGCCCGCTCCCGCGCGATGGCGAGGCGCTTGCCGAGGTTCCGGAGCTCGCCGTAGTCGGAAAGGCGGAGTTCCTTTTCCTTCTTTTCCTGGCGCCGGCGGTATTCGCGGATTTTGCGGGTAGCCTCGATAAATTTGTCGGAGAAGCGCTCGATTTCCTCGGACTGGATTTCGATGTCCTGGAGCACCGGAAGCATGCGGTTCCGGAGGGCCAGGAGTTCCTCGTCCTCGAGGATATTCGCGCCGTGGTCCCTCTCGTGGAGCTTCTTCTTGAGGGCCATGTATTGCTTCATGTCCGCGAGCAACGGCTTCAGGGCCTCGCCGTACAGCTGCTTGAGGCGGCGCTTCTCCGCCATCTCCTCGTTCAGCTCCTTGCGGGGCTTGTTGCTCTCGTGGGGATCGATCTTGGAAAAGGCTTTCTGGGCGATGGCGTAGAACTCGGGAATGATCATGCCTGAGTGCTTGATCACGCTCTTGATGATGTTCTCGCCGTCTTCCATCTTCTTGGAAAGCTCGACTTCCTGTTCGGCGGTAAGGAGGTTCTCCTTGCCGATTTCGCGGAGATACAACCGTATCGGGTCGTCGATGGAGGAGTCTTTTTCGCTATACACTAGGCGCTTTCGCTCGCCCTCGTCGGCCTTCTTGGTCTCTTCCCTGGATTCTTCCTCGTCGCCGGCGGAATCCTCCTCGAGAACCTGGATCTTGTTCTTCTCGAGCAACACGAGAACCTGATCCATCTTCTCGGAGTTGATGATGGTTTCGGGAAGGAGATCGTTCATCTCGTCCCAGCTGAGTACCTTTTTTTCTTTGCCGTATTCAAGCAGTTTTACAACCGCGGGATCAAGCTCGAGATCCGTCATTCATTCGCATCCTTCAATTTGGAAAGCTCTTCGTCAATTCTCTGTTTTTCGGACATCAGTTCCGCCAATGCCCGGTCCCCGTCCGCGCCGGTGAGCATCCCGAGGCGGGCGACGAGTCGGGCCCGCTTCTTCTCGAGAACATTTTTCCGGACCAGCTGGATACTGTCTTCCACCGTTTTCTTGGCGTTGTCCGCGAATTCCCCGCCGGTCAGGGTCTCGGTGACCAGCCGGCGCAATTCCTCGTTCGGGCAACGTTCCAGGAGGCTTTCGACGCTCGTCGAATCGGTCCGGTAACATTCCTCCAGCACTATGTACAAGTCCCGCGCAAAGGGATCCTCCAAGTCGTCCGAGGCAAAACTGGAGCGCATCGTCGGAAAAAAAGCCGGATTGGCGACCACGGCGAGCATGGCGCGCAATTCGGCGTTCATTCTGACGTTTCGCGCCTTTACCGGCTTCTCGGCCTCTTGCCCGTTTTGAAACGCCGGGCGCGGCTGCTTTCTGTTTTTGTAATCCGAGAGCAGCGCTTGTTCTCGTATACCGAAAGCCGCGGAAAGGTGCTGAATGGTCGACTCCCTTTGAATGTCAGACTCGAGTGCTTCAATGTACGGAAACATGAAGGCAGACGCGCGTGATTTGCCTTCGGGGCTCGCGATATCGAACCGTTTCCCGGCGGTCGACACAAGATAGTCCAGATCGATTATAGAAATTTCGAGGGTTTTAATCAAGACTTCCGGGCCTTCATTGAATAAAATATCGGCAGGATCCTTTCCGTTCATTATTTCTATGACCCTCACCTGAAAACCCGCCTCGCGGCACATGAGTATCGCTTTGTAGGTCGCGGTTTGCCCCGCGGTATCCGAATCGAAGGACAGATACACCGTATCGGCGAAGGATTTCACCAGCTTTGCCTGTTCCGTCGTAAAGGCGGTACCCAGGGGCGCGACCGCCCGTTTTACCCCCGCCTGATGCCAGGCGATGACGTCCATGTAGCCTTCGCAAAAGATCGCCGATTTCGTCTGCCGTATCTCGGGCAGGGCCCGGTCGAAGGCAAATAGGGTTTCGCCTTTTTTGTACTGGGGCATGTCCCCGGAATTGAGGTACTTCGGACCCTCCCCTTCCAGGATGCGTCCGCCGAACGCGACGACTTGTCCCTTTCTGTTATTTATCGGGAACATGAGCCGATCGGAGAAAAATGCCGATTCGGGGTATTTTTTCGAAAAAAGCCCGGATTTCGCGAGAAATTCCGGGGAATAGCCCTTTTTAGAAAGAAAACCGTAGAGCCAACGCCGGTCGGCGGGGGCGTAGCCCAGCCGGAATTCCTCGATGATTTCCGGGGAAACCTTGCGGGACGCGAGATAGTCGAGCGCCTTTTTGCCGAGGGGCGAATCCGTCAGGAGCCAATGAAAGCTTCCGGCGACCCGGTCGTACAATTCAACGAGCTTTTCCCGGGTGTCGTCCCTGGGCGGAAGGGGACCGGTCACGCCCTCGTACACCACCTCGATCCCGGTCTTTTTGGCCAGGGTCTCGACGGCCTCGACGAAGGAGAGCTTGTCCATCTCCATCAGGAAATTGATGACCCCGCCTCCCTTTCCGCAGCCGAAGCAATGGTACATCTTGCGGTCGGGCACCACGTGGAACGAGGGGGATTTTTCGTTGTGGAAGGGGCAACGGCCCCACCAGTCCGAGCCGCGCCGTTCCAGGCGCGTATACTCGCCGACCAGGGAGACGATATCGGTTTGGGCGTTGACGGCGTCTATGGTCGAGGGACTGATTCTTGCCATTACCGCCCCGCGTCCCGCTTGAGGACCAGGTCATGCCCGGCTTTCACGTGCTCTTCGAGCGAACGGGTAAAGGCATGGGTTCCGGTGTCCGGGTCGACGAGGCGAAAGTATAGGTAGTCGGTCTTGGCGGGGGCGAAGGCCGCCGCGAGGGACACCATGCCCGGGCTGCATATGGGACCCGGCGGGAGACCCGCCCAGAGATAGGTGTTGTAGTCGCTCGGGATCGCTAGATCCGCGTCCAGGAGCCGATAGGGGTGCGGTTTCCCCTGAATTTCGGTGATGATGTATTCGATGGTCGCGCAGGACTGGAGCCCCATGCCGATTTTCAGGCGGTTCGAGAAGACGCTCGCGATCAGCGGGGCTTCCTCGGGCACCTGGTATTCCCGTTCGATCACGCTCGCGAGGATGACGGCGGCCTTGAGCTTCGCGGGATCCGTCGGGGTACCGGGAATAGAGGCGATACGGGCGAAGAAGTTCGAGACCATCATGCGCACGACGGCCGCGGCGTCCATGCCGTAGGGAAAGAAATAGGTATCGGGGAAAAGATAGCCCTCGGCCGTGGCTTCCCGGATGTCCCAGGCTGAAAGCACGGAAGGGTCCCGCGCCGCGGCGATGAAGTCCGCGGCGGACACGATTCCCTCGGCCTCGAGATGCCGCGCGGTTTTCGTGAGGGAAAGCCCTTCGGGTATCGTAACCCTTCTCGTTTCTTCCCTGCCCGTGGCGATCGTGTCGAGGATGGAGAACGCGCTTTGGGCGGGCGAGAGTCGATAGGTTCCCGCCCGCAGGGAGACGTTCCGGATCCTGACGATGGCGTATGCCACCGTCTTCGAGCGAATGAGCGAAGACTTCGCGAGGGAAGCGGTAATGCCGCGGGCCGTCTCGCCGCGGGTAACCGTAAAAAGGGAAGATTCCCCCGAGGGATTGACTGGAGAGGCGAGGTACGCGAAGGAAGCGACGCCGCCAAGAAGGGCCAAGGCGGCGAACGCAAGGAATATTTTGGCAAGTTTCATTGGTTTCACCCGAAAAACCGTTCGGCCTCCTCGATCGTCATCGTCATGTATACGTAACGCTCGAGAAACTGTAGAAAATCGTCTAGTTCCGGATCGAGGGTTTCCTCGTGTTTCCGGAGCAGGAGTGCGAGGCTCTTCAATTCGGCCTCGGAAAAATTATAATCGGTCACAGAACGAGCTCCATGCCCTCGCGGGCGATCACGATTTCCACCGGATTCGAGCCGGCGTATTCGCGGTACCATTCGGCGGATTGCCGGAGGGAAAAAATCTTTTTATCCGTATATGTCGGCTCATGGTGAAAAAGCACGAGCTTTTTCACCCGCCAGTTAAGCGCGAAATCCACGGTAAGCGAAAAGGACGAATGGCCCCATCCGGTCTTTTCCAGAGCCTCGTCCATGGTGTACTGGGAATCCATTACCAGCACGTCGGCGTCCGCGTAAAACCGCCCGTTTTCCTCCGTGTCGAGGAAATCGTCCCGGGACAGCTCGGTGTCGGTCGCGTAAATGAAGGACCTGCCGCCCTCCTCGAAGCGGTAAGCCGTGCATCCGCCCGGATGGTTTACCCGCTTCCAGCTCACCGTGGCGTCGCCTATCCGAAGCGGTGCGGACTCCGGGGAAAGCACCACGAATTCGAGCGACGCGTTGAAGCCCAGGGGACCTTCCATCGGCACGGGGAAGAAAGGCGGGCGCATCTGATAATTCAGCCTCTCGCGCAAGTCCGGCTCGGTGCTGTAAAAGACGATGCGGTTGCGGGGATCGAAGGCCTGTCCGAAAAAAGGGAGGCCCTGGAGGTGATCCCAATGGAAATGGGAGAAAAAAATATGATAGGTCATGCCGCCGCTCGAATGGACCGGCCGGTTCTTGAGGTTGAGCGAGAGTTCCCTGAGGCCCGAACCCGCGTCGAGGATGATGCAGTCCCCCTGGGCGTTCTCTATCTCGACGCAGGAGGTATTGCCGCCCACGGTCCCGAAAAGCCATTCGGGTAGAGAGGCGAGGAATTTCTCCCTGGCGTCGGCCGAGACTACGTCCTTTTCCGTAATCCTCTGGACCACGGCGGCGATGCGGTTTTGAATTTGAAGCGGCGAAAGCGGCGTGGGAATGGACCCGCGCACGCCCCAGAATGCGATCTTCATGCCGACCTCACCTATCCGATTTCTTCCTCATAATATACGGCTCGCGCTTCCTGCGTTCAAGCAGAGCCTCAATTTCTTCGCGATCGTGGACCTTTCCCTTGTTAACCCCTGGGCAATCCGCGGCATTGGCCGCCCACCAATCCTCGTCCCGCAAAAGCGAAGGCCAGAAGGGATAGGACGAGCATTGAAAGGGCCTGCGTTCGTAAGCGAGGCAACCGCCGTCCCACAGAACGCAATCGTAATTCTTTTTCTCGAGCAGGCACAGGTTTTCGTTCCCGTCGCCCCGGTCCACCCAGCGGCAATATTTTTCGATGAATTCTACCCGCCCGAGGCCGGACCACTCGAGCAGGGCCGCCAAGTCGTCCTCTGAAAGGCGTACCACCCCGGGATCGTGCCTGCAGCAGCCGGAACAACGCTGGCAGGTAAAATGCAAGCCTTCCGCGTAAAACGGCTCATCCATGATTATACCCCCTTCCGACCGGTCGCGCAAAAAAAAAGCCTTCCTGTGAAGGAAGGCTTTTGGGGAGACAAGGATTCGAACCTTGGAAGGCTGAGCCAACAGATTTACAGTCTGCCCCCTTTGACCACTCGGGAATCTCCCCATGAAACGCTCGCGCAACCGCTTCCAGCTCTAGCCAACTCAGGGATTCGAACCCTGGACCCCGAGATTACAAATCACGTGCTCTGGCCAGCTGAGCTAAGTTGGCATCGCGAACGAGGAGTAAATTATCCCAAGCGTAAAAAAAAGTCAATACGAGGGCGGAATATTTTTTTCGTAGAGCGGCAGGTATTCTTCCCGGATGATCCTGCCCCAATCCGCCTCGACCTCGACCGACCGCGCCGCGTTCCTGATCATCCGGAGAAAGCGTCCGCCCACGAACCGCCTGCCGCCGCCCCTGGCGAAGTCCCGAAGGATGCCCGTCAACGCGGCCGCGAGATCCGCCGGGTCGTTCGGTATCGGGTCCCCGCCGTAGAGAAAGCCCGTTTCACCGTCCCGGATCTTGTTGAGTCCCCCGACCGCGCGGGCGATGGGCAAGGTACCGTAAATTTGCCCGATGTAATCCTCGAGCCCGCAGGGTTCGTATTCGCTCGGCAGCACGAGGAAGTCCGAGGAGGCCACGACGAGCCTCGCGAGTGCCCGTTCATATCCCCGGAGGAAAAGGAATCTCCCCGGAAAGGCTTCCGCCAGGGCGTAAAGCGCGTCCTCGAGCGAGGGAACACCCTGCCCCATCGTCACGAACCGCGCGCGCGGCTCCGACTCGAGAAGGATCCTGGCGGCGTCGGCAAATACGGCGAGGCCCTTTTGCGGGACGATGCGGCCTTGATAGCAGAACCACACCGCGTCCTCAGCGTCGCGCGCCGAACCTACAGGATAAATGTCTCCCGGCTCGGCGTCCCCGGAAAAGCGGGCGACCAACGCGCCCCTGCAGAGGTATTTTCCCGCGAGGTCCCCGGAGGGCGGATCGAAGGCGAAGGGAAGCAGGGAACGCTCGGTAAACCGCGGGCAATACCTCGGGCGATCCATGCCGTTGGTGATGCCCGTCACGAAGATCCCGCGCCGCCTGAGCTCGCCGGAAAACCCGCCGGTCCGGGCGTCGTACAAGGGGTCGGTGAGTTCACCGGCGTACCAGGGGGAAACGGTGGTCAGGGTCGCGCAGGGAGCGGAAAGCAGGAAAGGCTCGACCTCGCCTTCCAGCGTGGCCGCGTCAAGTATTGCGGCGTCGAGACCCGTCAGGCGGGCGGCGTACGCGGGTTTTCCGAGGGGTTGCCGGTAACCTGGCCCGGCGTTGTGGATGGTAACGAAGAAGGCCGCGTCCCTGAAGGCCGCGGAATAAAGGGGATCGTGCCGGGCGAGGGCCGGCAGGAGGGCGGCATGGGCGTCGTGGCAGTGGACAATACCGGGCCGCTCGCCGGTCTCGACGGCAAAACGGGCCACGGCCTTCTGGAAAAGGACGTT
>QKCE01000006.1 GCA_003245785.1 Spirochaetales bacterium
ATTTCGCTGAGCTGAACCAGCTCGCGCCCCCGAGGGCAGACCGCCCCCGAAAAAGCCGTTTCTTCCGGGGGACGAGAAAAACGATTCCGGGCGGGGGCGGGTTCACGCAAGGCCGAACGGATGAGCGAAGCGAAGGAGTGAGCTTGCCTTGGCCTTGCGGGGTTCCGTCCCCGACCGCATAATGCCCCTTCCCCCGGAAGAAAAAATTTCCGCAACCCCGCTTACGGCTTTGGCGTACCTCTTCAAATCCGTTTATCTAGTTTCTTGCGCTTTTTACCCCCCAAAACGACGCAATCTGGAAAACACGGAACGTTCGGGAGGCGGTATCGTGTAATCGAAGCCGAAGGATGAAGGGCGCGGACGGGATGAAGTAGGGTCATTCCGGCTGTGCCCGGAGGAGGTGATCCGCAATGAAAAAGCCTTACCTGAGCCCAACCGGGATCAGGCGGGCGCTCCTGTTTCTGGAAGGTCGGAGGCAGCATGCGGCGAGGGTCGAGAACGCTCGATGGGTCGAAGAATATACGAACGCCATCAGGGTTATCGAATCGCTTTCGGCCATCGACCTTCCGGAGAAACGGGAGAGTGAAGCCCTTGCAAGGGCGGAGAAGGGGGTAGGCGATTACCGGGGAGTGGGAGCGACGGACTGATGAAACGAACTCTTCGTGGAACGCGTTTTGCCTGTACCGCGATTACGGCGCGGAACGCAGCATTTCGAAGGCGATCGCCCTGGCCGGTTTACCGCCTTCGAGGTTCGGGGTGTGGTGCAATTGGTCGGTGAAGTACGAGTGGGTGAAGCGCTGCGGCACCTACGACACCTACCTCGACCAGATGAAGCGGCGGGAGCGGGAGAAGGAGTTCGCCGAACGAGAGCGGATTTACCAGCGGATTACCGAGAAGGTGCTGGGGATCGTGGAGAAGCGGCTCGAGGGATTCGACCCCGAGGAGCTGACCCAGGGGAACGTGATGGAGTGGCTGAAAAACTCCTTCGATATCGAGCGGGTGATTTTCGGAAAGACTGATTCCGGCGAGAAAGATAACTTCGCCGGACAGCTCGAGATCAACTTCGTGAACGACTTCGAGGGATTGTGACGACCGTCTCGTCCAGGGCAGGTTTACCGCTAGGTCAATTCGTGCCGCCTGAAAGATCCCGGAGCCTTTTTTCCGCGTCCAGATCGGAACGCGCGGTAAGGTAACGCTGGAGCGCTTCCGCGGCGCGATCGGGGAGCGAGAGCCGGTACTGGTAAAGATCGGCAAGGTAGAGATCGAGGAAGGGTTCGTTGGCGCCGGCTGAACGGAGCTTCTCTAGGGTCGCTGCGGCGTCTGAATAGTTGCCCGTTCCGGCGAGGAGCACGGCCCTGAGGTAGCCGCTCGCGAGCGAATCGCAACCGGCGGCTTCCGCGCGGTCCAGGAACGACGCGGCCTCGGA
The DNA here is from genome assembly GCA_003245785.1 of Spirochaetales bacterium. GTDB lineage: Bacteria > Spirochaetota > Spirochaetia > Treponematales > Treponemataceae > Teretinema. The sequence goes on from QKCE01000006.1 coordinate 1,427, forward strand.
CCAGTTCTCGGAGGTTATTGCCCGCTCGGCTTCGTCGACCAATTGCTCTCCCGACGTCATCCGAAGGTAGAGGACCTGCGTCGCGTTGGTATACGAGAAGGTCGTAGCGTTGGTCTCGTATCCTTTTTTTTCCGCTTCGAGCGCGTATTCCTTGCCCTGTTTCAGGCGGGGAAGGGTAAAATGGCCCTGGATATCGCTCGTCGCAGCGCGGTCGCCATCGATAGAGATTGCGGCTTCCGCGACGGGCTTATTGTCCGCGTCGTAAATCATTCCGTTAAGTGGCGGAAGGCCTTTCCCGGGGGCGCTCGCGCAACCGGCTAAAATGAGGGCGGAGGCCAGGGCCGCCAAGGCGAATCGTTCCATATCGTTGTTATCTCCTTGGATCTTCTTGCAATGTGTACGCGCCATCGGGGGTCATGATCGAGGACGGGCCCGATTCGGGCCGGACGAGGCGATAGCCCTTTTCCTCGATGCCGTCGACGCGGAATTTTAGGATGGAACCGTTTCGGGTATCCTTGAAATACTGCCGTTCGACGCCGCTTGAGTCCCGTACCGTACCGAGGCTTTTAAGCCACGTGGCCGCGGGTTTCGCCGGCGCGGACTGGATGGGCGCCCCGGTCGAGTCGGGCGCGTCGCGGGCGGTCGGAAACAGGGCGGAGAGCCTTCCGGGCGATAAAGGAACCGCTATGGGCGTCGCCCCGCGAGGAGATTCGGTCTGACGTTCCGTAGAATCCTGATACCGGGATCCTTTCGCGGCGTATTCCTCGAGAGGGGGGAGCCTGATCGGGAGCGCGAGCAAGAGGGCCGCGCCGAGCGCGAGGATTGCCGCGAGGGCGAGCAACGGTTTATTCATGGGCGAGCCTCAGCGTCGCTGATACGGCTTTGCCGGAGGGAAGGGACTTCACGGAAACGAGGGAGTATCGCCAATGGTGACCCGGATCGGGAAGGCTTTTCAGGAACGAGAAGAACGCGTAGCTGTCGCATTCCAGGAGGAATTCGACGGTCTCGACTCCGCCGGACGTTGCCGTCTGGAGTCGGGCCGGCTCGATACCGTGGGCGCCGAGCCCGCGTTTGACGAGCGTCGCAATTTCCGATTGACCGAGGTCTGCCTGGGCGGATGCGGCCGTCGTTGCGCCCTTCAGCTCAGCGATTTCCTGCTCGAGCGTTTCGCGGTCGCCTTGACCGGACGGGATGGCTGCTTCCGCCTTTCGGTACCGGGCGATCGCGGCACGTGCGGCGGTGATCCGGTCCCGGGCCATTGCCGAATAGAAAAAGAAGACGACGGCTGCCGCGACGAGGGCGAGAGACGAAAGAAGGATTTTTTCGCGTTTTGTCACCGGCGCACCCTCCCGCTTACGGTAAACGTTTCGCCGCCCCCGGGCGATGGCGCGGCATGAGTGAGCGTAACGTCCGCGAAGAGGGGATCGCCCCGCAATGAGGCTACCGAGGTAAGGGCGTCGGCGGAACGGGCGGTGAGCTTGAGTATGCCGTCCTGCAGGGTAAATGACGAGAGAACGGTGCCGGGAAGAAGCTCAGCGAGCCGGGAGAAGACCGAGTACGCGTCGGGACCTGTATCAGCCGCGCCTTTTTTCGGCCCTTCGGCGAGCGCGTCGCGTTCTTTTACGAGGGATACGAGATCCGCTTCCGCGCGCATTTTCGACTCGTAATCCCGCTTCGCCTTGGCGGCTTCGCCTTCCCATAGGCGCGCGGCCCGCTCTGCCCTGAAACCGGCGGAAAACATGACGAGCGCGGCAAGGGTAGCCGTGGCGATCGCGAGCGGACGCGAGGTTGCGGGGCGTACCGGCCGGAAAAGACGTTCCGAGGCGATTCGTAGGCCCGATAGAACCGTTTTAGCCGGTATCGAGACCGAATCGGCATGGCCTCCCTGCGCGGGAAAGTGAGGCACGCCCATGCCGGTCGCGTAGATCGCGAAAAGACCGGCGGGTTCGGACTCTTCAGGGAGGCGAGGCAGCGCCCCGACCGCGCCGGTTACCGCGCTCACGGCTTCTTCGGGGGTATCGAACGGCCGCGCGCTTCCGGCGACGGCCGTTCCGTCCGCGAAGCGTACGGCTTGAACCCATTCGTCAGCGATCAGGACGCCGGTCACGTGGCTCTGAGGGAGATTTCCGGCTTTCCTGAGTTCTCTCCAGCCCGCGGCCAGAAGGGAGTAACCGGGAAGTACGGACATCGTAGGCGCGTCGGCGGGATCGCCGGGGCCGAGGGGCGCCGCGTGGGCGACTACCCGGATCGGCGTTGTCCCGTGGAAAGCGGGAAAGCGACCCGATGCCGCGGCCGTCCGGACATCGACCCGGGTGGACAGGGGATCTCCGGGATGGAGGGCGCGAAGCCTGAATATCGCGGCGCCGGATATATGGCCTTTCTTCACGGGCGGAAGCTCGAGATAATGCGGGAAGGCTTCGAAGGGGGAGGCGAGAATCGCCTTGCCATCCTTTGTCTCTATATTCATTTATATTCCCTCAATTGCATTCGCTCGTATTTTGGCTTCGCGCCGGAGTCACCCGCTTCGGGCGGTATCCGGGCGACGATCGCGGAGACCGTGCCGGATTCGTCGGTGAGCCGGATTTCCCGGAACCACGTGACGCTTCCGAAATAACAGAGTATCCGGTTGTCCGGCTCCACGCCAAGGGCCGCACCGAGGTCTCGCCCGTCGAGAGGGCCCGATTCGCGCGCGGCGACGATCGAATCGGCCCTGGAGCCGGGATTGTCTATACCGTAATCGGGATAGGCGAGAATTTCCCGGAGAATCTCCTCGTTCACGAAATTCACGTTCATGCTCGGTTCCGCGTTGAAGGCCGGGAAGAGCGCGTCGTAATCGGCGCCGAGGAAATCGCGCATACCCTCGGGGCTTTCTATCGTTTGGTTCTCGAGAAGGCGCCGGATTCTTTGCCTCGCGTTCTCGCCCGCGTTTTTCGAGCCGGTGAGCGAGGTGGCGAGGGAGCGGGCCGCGAACTCGTCCACGAGATTAACGTTCGCCCACCCCCATACGGAAAAGAATGCTTCGTAATCTTCCTTCGCGAAGAAGGATACCCATGCCTCGTCGGCGAGTTGCAGCCCCTCGTCTTCCCGGTATTGCTGGAGGGAGTCTGCCGAGGCGCCGGGAAGGAAGAGGCCCGAGAGGCCCGTTTTATCGAACAGGTTCTTGCGGGCGAAATCGGGATTGATCCTGTCCGAAACCGGAATGATCCGGATCGCGAATCCCCGTTCCTCCGTGCCGTCGAGATTCCAGCCGGGATCGTCGGCCGAATCGATTTGCGGGGAGGTATCCGCGAGGAATCCCGCCTCGATTTCCTCAACGATCGCGAGCGCGTTCGCGCGGCGTTCGTCGGCCTTTCGCGCGCGCGAAACGGCGCCGTTGGCCTGCGATAAAATCATGGCCGCTCCCGCGGCGAGGACGGATGAAAGGAGAATTACGGCGAGGAACTGCGGGGCCACGGCGCCTTCTTCGCGGTCGCTCAAGGTTCCCCCAGGGATCGCGAGGCGAACGGGGCGACGCACGTGAACGCGGTTCCGCCGACGCCGTAACGGATCTCGAGCCCGGCGCAAAAACCGCCCGGGTCCCGGAGCGTCTCAACGGAAAGCGAATCTATCTCCGCGCCGGAGCGATACAGGATGCCCCGGCCGCTTTCCTCCATGACGAGATGCCCGCCCGATTCCGAGACGGAGAGCTCCCGGTCCGGGAAGCCGTCGAGCCAGGCGACGCTCGCGCGGGAATCGCCTTCGGTTACCGCGAAGCGTCGCTCCCACCAGGGTACGCGCACGCGGCCGATGGCGGCGCGAAGGGCTCCGTCGATGGCCAGGGCGTTCGCCGAAACCGAGGCGGCGTTCTTTGACGCGGCGAGCGATCGTATCGAGACGGCCGATATGCCCAGCATGATCGCCCCCGCGAGCGCGATGAGGGCGACGGAAACCAGGGCCTCGATCGTGGTATATCCGGCTTCCGCTTCACTCTTATTCATTTTCCGGATTCCCGAAAACGACGGCCGCGGCGGCGTTTCGCGACTCGATGAGGGAGAAGGCCCGTTCCCGGGCCGACGACGAATACCGAAGCGTGGCGCCCGCGAAACCGAGCACGGCTACGGCCGCGATGCCCGCTATGAAAAGGGACACGATCGCGTCGAACACGACGAACCCTTCGTCATTCCCAGGAGACGATATCCGCATCTTCGTCCTCGCCGCCCTCGCGGCCGTCCCTCCCGAAGGAACGGATGCCGAAACGGAGCCCGTCGGGACCCGGTTCGCCGTATTCGTAGGCATTGCCCCAGGGATCGACCGGCACAGGTTTGGTGAGATAGGGGCCCTTCCATGCGGCGCCCGTCGAGTCGCCCGTAGGCCGCTTCCAGAGGGCCTCGAGCCCTTGCGCCGCGGAGGGATACTCCCCGGTATCGAGAAAGTAGGCGTCGAGCGCGAGGGAGAAGGTTTCGATCTGGCTTTTGGCCGTGACGGTTTTCGCCTTGTCCAGATACCTGACCGCCATGAACCCGACGGCTGAGGAAAGGATGAGGATGATTCCCATGACGATCAGGGTTTCGATGAAGGTCCAACCACCCTCGGGTTCGTCCCTATCTATGGAATCGTTGCGCTTCGATGTTTCGTTCATGCCTTCGCTCCTGTGGCGGATATTCACAATATGGTCCCGTAGAGGGAAAAGAGGGGCAGCACGATCCCGGTCACGAGGACGAGGAGAAGGGCTCCGATCAAGATTATGAGCGCGGGCTCGAGGAGAACCGTGAAACGCGTCGTCGCGCGGTCAACCTCGGCCTGGAAGTACCTCCGTACCTGCGCGAAGACCCGTTCCGTACTGCCTGACCTTTCGCCGACGACCATCCATTGGCTCAAGTATTCCGGGAATTCGCGGTGAAGGCGAAATTCCGCCGAGAGCGGATGACCCTTGAGGACCGATTCCCGGACCTCGAGGGCGGCGGACCTGTACGCCTCGTTGGAGACGACCCGGGACGCCTCCTCAAGCGCGTCCTCCACCGAAACGCCCCCGGCGGCCAGGGTCTCCATGGCGAAGGCAAAGTTAAGCGTTTCCCAAGCCGCCAGAAAACGGCCGACTATCGGGAAGGAAAGCTTTCCCCGATCCAGGATCCGCGCCAGCGCGGGCATTCGGCGGGCGGCGGCGCCGAGAACGGCCATGGCGAGGGCGAACGCGAGCGCCGCGCCGAGAACGGAGACAATCGCCGTTTCTATGCCGCGGATATTCGCCCTTACTCGCATGGCCGCGTCGCCCCCGAATCCCGCGAAGATCGCTTCCATGCGGGGTATGACGAAAAGCGACAGGCCGATCGAGCCGAGCGCGGTAACGCAGACGACCATGATCGGATAGGAAAGCGCGCCGAGAAGCTTGTCGCGGAGGGCTTTCATGTCCCTCAGGTACTGAGCGAGGCGCGGGAATATGCGCTCCACTGAACCCGTACGATCGCCGACCGATACGAGGCCCCGATAAATGGGGGAGAAGAAATCGTTTTTCGCCTCGATAGCCTGCGCGAAGCCCGTTCCCTTTCCGACCGCTACCGAAAGCTCGGCGGCGAGAAGCCCGGCGCCTTTCGTCCCGCCGATGGTCGAGGCGACCTCGAGGGCATCGCGCACCGAAAGGCCAGAATCGGTGAGGAGGTTCATCATCTCGGTAAACTCGAGCACCGCCTCGCGTTTTTTCCGGGATTGCCGCTTTCTCGCGGGCCGTGAGGGCATTTCCTCGACGGCGACCGGGATTCTCTCCGTTCCGGAAACCGCGCGGAGCGCCGCCTCCCGATTCGCGGCAATAACCTCAACGTTGGTTGAGACCCCTGCGGAATCGACGAGAACGCAACGGAAGGCGGGCATCAGGGCACCTCCCCGCGGAAGGAGATTTCGCGTTCCGCCTCGGCGAACGTGGTTTCACCGCTCGCGATGAGGCGGGTTGCCTCGGATTCGAGGGAAGCCATGCCGGTATCGGCCAGATAGGCCGAAAGGTCCGTCGCGCGGGCGCCCCGCACGATGAGCTCCTCGAGTCCCGCGTCGGTAACGAAGGCTTCCGCTACCAGGGCGCGGCCCTTATAGCCCGTTTCCCCGCAGGCGGGGCAGCCCGACGCGTCGTGGAGGATTCGGGAAGCCGATTCCTGTTTTCCGCCGGAGGAGGCGAGTATGGCCCTTTCGCCGGCCGAGGCGGCCCGCGGCCGTTTGCACGACGGGCATAGGCGCCGCACGAGGCGCTGGGCGATCACGCCGCGAAGAACCGAGGCCACGAGATAGGGTTCCGCCCCCATGTTAACGAGCCTGGGGATGGCGGAAACGGCGTCGTTCGTGTGGAGGGTCGAAAGCACGAGATGGCCCGTGAGAGCGGCCCGAAGCGCGATCTCGGCGGTGGCGGAATCGCGTATTTCGCCGACCATTATCACGTTCGGGTCCTGCCGAAGTACCCTGCGGAGTATGGTATCGAACCCGAGGCCGATCTGTTCGTTGATCTGGATCTGGTTGGCCCCGGGAACGACGAATTCCACGGGATCCTCGACCGTGATCACCTTGATATCGTCGGAGACGATCTCGCGGAGCATGGCGTTGAGCGTGGTGGTTTTTCCGCTGCCCGTGGGGCCGGTTACGAGAACGAGCCCGTGCGGAAACCTGAGCAGGCGCTTCGTGGCGGAGATTTGCTCGCCGGTAAAACCGAGATCCCGGAGTGCGACTGGCGCGACGGATTTTCCGAGTATGCGGAGGACGATCGATTCGCCCCCGGTTACGGGCACGACCGAAACGCGAAGATCCACGCGCTCGTTCCCCGCCGAGACCGAGATGCGGCCGTCCTGCGGTTGGCGCCGCTCGAGGATATTGAGATTGGCCATGATCTTGACGCGAGAGGCCACGGCTGGAAAACGGGCGTGCTCTATGGTGCGGACGGTACGAAGGGCCCCGTCGACGCGGTAGCGGACCCGGGCGGCGTCAGGGCCCGCCTCGAGATGGATATCGGAGGCACCCGAGCGGATTCCGTCGATGCAGATCGAGTTCACGAGGTTTACGATCGGGGCGTCGTTCGCGAGGCGGTCGAGAAGCACCTGGTCTTCGGTTCCCGCGCCGGCGCCGGTGGCGGGGGCGCCCTCCTCGCCGAGTTTGTTTCCGAGCCAGGAGGAAAGCTCCATCGCGTTCACGGCGACGAAAGTTACCTTCTCGCCGTGATAGCCCTTCACCAGGTCGCGTGTAGCCGCCGGGGTGCGATCGGTCACGCCGATCGTGACTCCCGATGAGTCCTTTCTGAGCACGATGGCGCCCTGCGCCTCGATGAACTCGACCGGATACTGATCGGGACCGTAGGGGAGGGGAGAGTAATCGGAAATGGAAACCGCCCTATTCTCCGTCATTTTGCGGAACCAACCGGCACGGCTCGCGCGGACGCGCGAGCGAAGCTCCTGTAATACCGTTCAAGCCGAAGCGAGCGATCGCGATCTTCCGTTTCCTCGCGGGCAAGATAGGGCACGATGTAGATGACGATTTCGGTTTTCTCGACGGAATCGGTCTGGTTCTTGAAGAGGCGGCCGAGAAGCGGGATATCGCCCAGTATCGGGATTTTCTGGACGTTTGTGTTGGTGTCTTCCTTGATGAGGCCGCTCAGGACGACGGGCTTTCCCGAGGGGGATCGGACCTGCGTATTGACGACGCGCTCCGACGTGGAAGGAAGCGTTGTCGTCGTGGAGCCCGTATTGCTATTGCGCTTGGATACGGTCGCGTTGACGTTCATGGTGATCATATCGTTGCCCGAAACCCAGCCGTTAAGCGAGATGATGAGACCGGAGGTTATCTCCTTCGTTACCCCGGTACTCGTTGCCTTGCCCGTATCCGGGTCTATCTCCTGTTCCTGGTAACGGTAGGTTTCGGTATTCTGGAATTTGATATCCTGCCCTGAAAGGCCGTTGAGCGTGGTGTCGGCGTACACCTGCGCGATGTTTTCGCCGAGCTGGAGGCTCAGCTTGGCGGCGAATTCGTAGCCGAATTGGGAAACGACGTCGAAGCTCAATCCAAGGATATTCGAGAGGTTACCGATAACGGAGCCTTCGGCGATCTGTCCGTTCGAGAGGTTCAGGTTGGCGCTCGTGCTGAGTTCGCGGTTTTTCAGGTACTGGATCACGAGCAGCTGATAGCGGATCTGCGGCTTCGGCCGGTCGATGGATTCCAGCTCCGCGAGGAAGACCCGGCCCTTTTCTTCCGATCCCGTGAAAAAAACGAGATTCGGGTAACCCGAATCGACGATATCGTCTTTTGCAACGGAGGGAGGGAGCGCCTTCAGGAATTCGTCTGTTTTCAGGTACTTGAGCCTGACCGGGATGCCCTCGCGGGCCGTATCGACGCTCGAAAGAAAATCGGCGACCGACGCGAGATTCTCGGCGGTTCCGAGAAGGAGAAACGAGTTGGAGCCGGGAACGGCGACGGCGGGGAGCGGGGTAAGCTTTTGGGGAAGGACGGCGATCGCGTCCTTGACCTGCAGGTATTTCACGTCGAACTTCCTGTAGGTCATCCCCTGTAACGGGCGGTCCACGAGCTCGATGAAGCTAATTATCGGGGTTATTTCCTCGTCGCTCCCGGTGAGGATGACCGAGTTCGTCTGCTTGTCGAGTTTCATCGAGTTCCCGGACGCGAGGTCCGAGGGAAGAAGGTTCGGAAGGTCTTGGGCCGCGAGGTATTTGAGGGGGATTAGCCGCGTATCCTTTAGGCGCTTAACAACGTCGCGCCTCTGGAGCTCGACGATGTAATAAATACCGTCTTTCACGATGAAATCCGCGTTCCCCTGCTCGAGGAGAAGGCGGAGAAGCGAGTCGAAATCCTTACCGGCGAAATAAAGGTCTTCCACGACGCTGTCGGCCCTGGTGAGGAGCGAGTATTCGCGCCCGGCTTTGGAGAAAAGCTCGGAAACCAAATCAAGAAACCGCGCTTTGTCGACCGAAAGCGCCCATTCGTCGCCGGTCCTGACGATTCCCCCTGGTGCTGGCGTTGAACCGCCTTTGCCCGCCGTTTGATCGGCGGGAACCTGCCTGACGTAAGAGTAGGAATCCTTGGTTTCGATCGCGTATCCCGTCAAACGTCTACAAATTATTTCGAGGGCTTGCCCGGGACTGAGCCCGTCTATATCGACCGTAAGGGTGAGCCTTGGCAGGGGATCGTAGAGAATCGTTTTCCCGATCGCGCGCGATAGCGCTTTTACGAGGCTTTCGGCGGAAACGTCCTCGCCAATGAGCTTGACCGTCCCGCTGGGGCGGTCGTAACCGGATTTAATGCGGGAGACCCGAAAAACGCTCCCCGTACGCTCGTAAAAGAGTTTATAAGTGGAGAGAAAGAGGCCGAGGGCTTCTTCGAAATCGGATTCGGCAAAATAAAACGACGCGGTGCCCGTGACCGTATCGTCGGGTACTATCGAAGTGCCTGTGGCCTCCGCAAGTACCATCAGGATATCGGTTATAGCCTGGTTTCGAAATTCCATGCTCTGGAGCCGTTGGGCATGAACTCCCGCGATCGAAAAAAAGGCGAGATATGTCAGAAGCGCGAAATATTTTCTCATCGGACAGGGTTTCCCATATTTGAATTAATGTACTATACCAGCGGTTTGGGGAAACATCCAGTCATACAGTTTGGTATACGAATATTGGAGATGCGGATATAGCGTTGGTTAACGCGCTCATATTCTTAACGTCAGCAAAAGGGAGACCGTTCAACGGCCAAATAACATTAACCGAAAAAATTCATGATTAATCGGTTCTATTATGGGTTTTTACTGGTTGTGTGATACTATTCAATAATGGATAAAATGATGCATATTGAGTGCTGAAATAAAGCCTTTTTCATCGTAGAGGCTTAACTGCTCGACAATTCAGGCATTCAGCCATAAAAAAAGTATTCATAATAAAAAGCGAATTATTGTATGAAATTATTTGGAAACGGGAAAAAACTAGCCGTTATTGTCATTCTCCTAACTTTAATTATTACACCTTTTGTCTTTGGGTCATATACCGCGTATACACGCATGATGTCCGAACTCTCCGCCATGCGCGATTCCCTAGAAAAATTGCAAATTTCGATCGAACAGGAGCTGTCATCGCAAAATACGCACGTCATTGGCTTGGAATTATCGATGGATGATCTGGAAGAACGCCTTACGAAC